>JALYMT010000288.1 GCA_030773555.1 Actinomycetota bacterium
CCCGGCGGCGCTGATCATCGGTGCCGTTCGCAGCGATGCGCTCGAGCAGGAACGGTGGCAGCACGCAGGCGAGGGAGTGGGGCGTTGCGGAAACAGCGGTCACGTCGTCGTCCTTCCGGAGGGGGAGGGATGAGCCATTCTGGTGACCGTTGTACTGCGGAGGACTGACAGAAGGCACAGCAGCCCGGCTCCGTACGGGCGCCTAGGGTGACCGCGTGAGCTTTCCCGGCCTGCGCGCCACCCCGTTGGTCCTCGAGCTCGACCTGACCGAGCCGGTGCTCGAAGTCGCCCCTACCGACCCCCTCGGCCAGGCGCTGGCCCGTCGCCGCCTTGCCCTGCCGGACCTCCTCCGCCGGTTGCAGCGGGCCAGCGGCGATGACCGGGTGGTGGCGCTGGTCGCGAAGCTCGGCAGCGACCGGCTCGCGCTCGCGACCGCCCAGGAGCTGCGCCAGGCCGTGCTGGCGCTGCGGGCTGGCGGCACTCGTACGGTCGCCTGGGCCGAGAGCCTAGGGGAGTTCTCGCCGGCGAACGTCTCCTACTACCTCGCCACCGCCTTCGAGGAGCTCTGGCTGCAGCCCTCCGGCGACGTGGGTCTCACCGGGGTGGCCCTCGAAGTCCCCTTCCTGCGCGACGCCCTCGACAAGGCCGGCATCGAGCCGGAGATCAGCCAGCGCTACGAGTACAAGAACGCGGCCAACCTGTTCAACGAGCGCGCGTTCACCGCGGCCCACCGGGAGGCCACCGAGCGGCTGGTGACCGCCAGCGCCGACCAGCTCGTGCGCGGTATCGCCCAGCAGCGCGGGCTGACCGAGCAGCAGGTGCGCGACCTGCTCGACCACGGCCCGCTGACCGCCGAGGAGGCGCGCGCCGGCGGCCTGATCGACCGCGTCGGCTACCGCGACGAGGCGTACGCCGACGTGCGCGCCCGGGCGGGTCGCTCGCCGCAGCTGCGGTTCCTCAACCGGTACGCCGCCAAGCCCGCCACCCCCGGCAGCCCGCTGCGGCTGCTGCCGGGCCGTCGCCGGCCCGTGGTCGCCCTCGTGCACGGCACGGGCGCCGTGCGCCTCGGTCGCAGTGGCCGCTCGCGGCTACCCGGCAGCGGCGGGACGAGCATGGGCTCCGACACGGTCGGTTCCGCCCTGCGGGCCGCCGCGGCGGCGGACGACGTGCGCGCGGTCGTCCTGCGGGTGAACAGCCCTGGCGGGTCGTACGCCGCCTCGGACGCGATCTGGCGGGAGGTCGCGCAGGTGCGCGCGGTCGGCAAGCCCGTGGTGGTGTCGATGGGCGACGTGGCCGCCTCCGGCGGCTACTTCGTCGCGATGGGAAGCGACGCCATCGTGGCCTCCCCGGCGACGGTGACCGGTTCGATCGGGGTGCTGGGTGGCAAGCAGGTCTTCGACGGGCTGCTGTCCCGCCTCGGGGTCCGCGTGGAGGCCGTCTCCGAGGGCGAGCACGCCCGCTTCTACTCCCCCCGCACCTCGTACTCCCCCAGCGAGCGTGACCGGCTCGAGCGCTGGCTGGACGCCGTGTACGAGGACTTCACCGCCAAGGTGGCCGCGGGGCGGGGCCTGACGCGCGCGCAGGTGCACGAGGTCGCGCGCGGTCGGGTGTGGACGGGGGCCGACGCGCAGGCGCACGGCCTGGTCGACGAGCTGGGCGGGTTGGAGCGGGCGGTGGAGATCGCCGCAGCGCGGGCGGGGGTGCGCCGGGGCTCGCCCGTGGAGCTGCGCACGTATCCGAAAGTCTCGCCCCTGGAGCGGCTGCGGCCCCCGCAGTCGAGCGAGGATCCGGCCGCGGCCGCGGCCGGCTACCTCGACGGCTGGGGAGCGCTGGCGGGGGTCGCCGCCTGGCTCGGGCTGCCGGCCGCCGGGCCACTCGTCCTGCCCGGCCCGTGGAGGGTCCGCTGACCACCCCTGCCTGGTGACCACGTACTTACCGCGCGGCTTTGCGGTGCTCAGGGAAGCAGGGGCTTGGTCAACGGCCCCACGAGACGCAGTGCCGGCTCCGGTCGCACCGCCGCCGCCCGGCTGCCGGCCCGCTTCTGCTCGGGGCCGGCGAACGGCACCCGCTGCTGGCAGGTCGTCGCCCGAGCCGGCACCATGAGCTGCTCGAGGTAGGCGTTCACTGCCCGGTCGATGCACGGCGAGTTGCCGCCGTACGCAGTGTGCCCGTCGCCGACCATCGTCAGCAGGCGAGCGTTGCCCAGCTGGGCGACGGCTCGCAGGGAACCCCGGTAGGGGGTGGCGGGGTCGTACCTGGTGCCGACCACCAACACCGCGGGCGCTGACCGGGAGGCCCGGAACGGCCCGTAGTAGGCGTCGCGGGCGGCGACGGGGAAGAGCCCGAAGGCTAGCTCGGTATAACCGGTGTTCCACCAGAAGTGGTCGAAGGACCCCCAGGACTGCCGCCCCGCCTCCAGGTAAGCGCTGCGGGTCCCGCGGCCAGCGGTTCTCCGCGGCGTTGGAGTCAATCAGGCCCGCTGGTCTCCGGGAGTCAGCTGCTGACCGCGATGATGAACTGCGCAGGAGTCCAGCGCACGGCCCTGGCCGGCTTTGACCGTCATGCCAGCCCTAGTGGGGGCGCGACGATCAGCTGGTGGGTACGTCGACCCAGGTCCCGCTCTCGGCGGAGAGGACCATGGCGTCGAGGGTCTGCGCGGCGCGCACTGCATCGCGCAGCGTGGCCCCGTGGGAAGCACCGTCAGCGACGGAGCGGAGGAAGTCGTACGCCTCGATGACCTTCAGGTCGTCATAGCTCAGGGCGATCGCGGAGCCGGGCTGGAACGCCGCGTACTCGCCGTGGCCCGGCCCGACGAACAGGGTCGCGACGGACTGGTCCTGGTAGGCGCTGCCCAGGCTCACCCCCAGCTCGCCCATCCGGCGGAAGTCCCAGAACAGCGCGCCCCGCGTGCCGTGCACCTCGAAGCCGTAGCTGTTCTGCTCGCCGACCGAGACCCGGCTGGCCTCCAGCACGACGCGGGCACCGGAGGCGAGCCGCAGCAGGGCGGAGACGTAGTCCTCGTTCTCCACCGGCCCCGGCTCACCGCCGGTGGCGCGGACGTGGCCGGCGGTGGCGGCACCCGGGCGCGCCCGCTGCGCGAGGAAGGTGGCGGTGTCGGCGACGAGGGAGTCGATGTCGCCGAGCAGGTGCCAGACCAGGTCCACCCCGTGCGAAGCCAGGTCGCCCAGCACGCCGCTGCCACCGCGCTCGCGCTCGTAGCGCCACGTCAAGGCGCCCTCGGGGTGGGCGGCGTAGTCACTGAACAGTCGGAACCGGGCGTGCGTGACGTTCCCGAGCTGCCCGCTGGCGATCAGCTCGCGGGCGGCGGCCACCGCCGGCGCGTTGCGGTAGTTGAACCCCACCGCGGACTGCACCCCGGCCGTCGCCACCGCCTCGGCCACCGCACTCGCATCGTCGGCGGTCAGCCCCACCGGCTTCTCGATCCAGAGATGCTTGCCGGCCTCGGCCATCGCCACGCCCAGCTCGCGATGCAGGAAGTTCGGCGCGGTGATGCTCACCGCGTGCACCCGCGTGTCCGCGGCCACCGCGCGCCAGTCCTGGGTAGCGCAGACGAAGCCGAACTGCGCTGCCGCTTCCTCGGCCCGACCCGGGGCCTCGTCGGCGACGACGACCAGCTCCGGCGCCGCGGCCAGCTGCGGGAAGTGATGCAGCACCCGGGCGTACGCCTGCGCGTGCACCCGCCCCATCCAGCCGAACCCGACCACCGCCACCCCCACCGGGCGGCGCGGCGCCCGGGCGAGCGCGTTCACGGAGCCGGGCTCAGCGCAGCCCGGGGATCAGTCGGAGCGGCCAGGGACGCCGCTGCCGGACGAGCCGACGGCCGACCCCGTACGCCAGGCCGTCCTCCACCACCGCCCACACGGCGTCGGGCAGCCCGGTCCGCGCGGGCAGGCGGGTGCGCGCTGTGTAGCCCACCGCGGTGCCGAGCGCGGCGCCCGCCGTGCCCAGGGCCACCGCGGGCACCCGCTCGCGGACCCCGCCCTGCGCGAGCAGCGCGGCAGAGAGACCGCCGAGCGCGAGCCGGGTGGCCAGCACGGGCGGGCGCACCCGCGGCGGCGTGCTCGGCAGCTTGTCGACAGCGATCTCGCCGCCGGCGACCAGCCCGGTGAGCCGGCGGCCGGCCGGCGAGCGCAGCAGGTGCTCGGCGCGCGAGGCCCGCCGCGCGGCCGGGGTGCGGGCGAGCAGGGCGAGGGGCAGCTGGCTGCGCAGCCCGGTGACCACACCGAGGCCGAACGCGCGTACGGGCAGGGACGTCGACACGGGCACCTCACGAGCGTCGGGGCGGACGAGTGATCGAGTAGCCCGCAAAGCGAGGCTCGAAACCCGGCGCGTGCCGCGGCGGGTTGACGGTCGCCGTACGCAGCTGCCAGCGTCGCGCCGTGACCGCGGCGCCCGGGACGCTCACCAATGTCGCCGGTCTCCGCGTCGGGCCCGCGACCCGCATCGGCGAGGGCTGGCTCAGCGGCACCACCGTGGTCCTGGCGCCCGACGGGGGAGCGGTCGGCGGGGTTGACGTGCGCGGCGGCGGGCCGGGCACCCGCGAGACCGACCTGCTCGACCCGCGGACACCGTGGAGCGGGTGCACGCGCTCGTGCTGACCGGCGGCAGCGCGTAAGGCCTCGCGGCAGCCGCCGGTGTCACCGACGCGCTCGGCCGGGCCGGCACCGGGCTCGCGGTCGGCCCGCCCGGGGTCGTCGTGCCGATCGTGCCGGCCGCCGTCGTGTTCGAC
>JALYMT010000289.1 GCA_030773555.1 Actinomycetota bacterium
GAGGCCGGGACGGCGGCGGGCGCTGCGACGGGCCGAGGGCACGGGCCGGTCAGAAGTCGACCGGGGCGGCCGGAGGAGCCGGTGGCTCGGCCGGGGCGTCCACCCGCGGCCCGACCCCGAGCTTCTCCTTGATCCGCTTCTCGATCTCGTTGGCCAGGTCGGGGTTGTCGCGCAGGAACGCTCGTGAGTTCTCCTTGCCCTGCCCGAGCTGGTCGCCCTCGTAGGTGTACCAGGCGCCGGACTTGCGCACGAAGCCGTGCTCGACCCCCATGTCGATCAGCCCGCCCTCACGGGAGATGCCCTGCCCGTAGAGGATGTCGAACTCGGCCTGCCGGAACGGCGGACTGACCTTGTTCTTTACGACCTTGACCCGGGTGCGGTTGCCCACGGCCTCGGTGCCGTCCTTGAGGGTCTCGATCCGGCGCACGTCGAGGCGGATGGAGGCGTAGAACTTCAGCGCCCGCCCACCGCTGGTGGTCTCGGGGGAGTTGTGCACGACGACGCCGTCGGCGAGGTAGTTGTGCGAGCCCTCCACCTCGATGTCGAAGCGCTGCATCGAGCGGGTCGGTGGCTTCACGTAGATGTCGGTGATCGGCGACGGCACCGGCAGGAGCGTCGGCTCGACGAACTCCGGCTCCACCGCGAACCGCCCCCGGAAGCGCGGCAGCAGCTTGTACTCCATCGACGGGTGGACGTAAGTTGCGATGAGCTCCTGGAACCGGGCACCGGCCGCGGTGGTGAAGTTGATGACGGCCTGCTGACGAGCCCCCTTGGCGGTCAGTCTGCAGTCCAGGCCCTGGACGTCACGCAGGTACTCCACCAGTCGCTGGCGTGACCCGGGGCTCATCGCCTCGACGCAGATCTCGACCCGACCGGAGCCGCCCTCGATGCACTGCTGCGCCCCCTTCAAGCGGACGGTGAACGAGGCGTCGTCCATGTACCAGATCGCCAGGGCCAGCGGCGTGAGGGCCTTGAGGTAGTCCCAGGTGATGTGCTTCTTGCCGTCGCCGAAGTAGACGGTCTGCCGCAGCTCGGCGAGCTCGGGAAGCGGGGTGAGGTCGACGAACGCCGCGCCCTTGGCGTTGGTCGAGCGGCTCTGCCCGATGTTGCCGAGCAGGGAAGCCTTCCAGTCGAGGTAGCCGACCTGCTTCGCGCCGTGCCCCATGCGGAACCGGGTGCCGAGGCTTCCCGGGACGCGGCTGGGCGACAGAGCGCCGTCGCCGAGGAGGCCACCGAGCACCACCTGCCACTGCTGCGGGCTCAGTCGGTGCTCCTGGGAGAGCATGACCCGATCGCCCACCAGGAGCTCACCGGCCTCGCGCCATCCGCCCGGGGTGCGGACGAGGTGGTTGCTCGTGACGCCGAGCTGTGCACGTCCGTTGCCACCCGGGCGGGCGACGGTGAGCTGGAGGAACTCGTCGGTCTTGCCGTTGTCGAACCAGTTGACGACCCGCTTGGGCACGATGCGGCCGGCCTCGGGGTCGTAGGAGAGCACCTCGACGGGCATCCGCGAGTTGACGATCTTGCCGATCTTCTCCGATGTGCCGTCGGCCAGCGTGACCCGGGTGCCGTAGGACAGGCAGCCGAACATGACGCCGACCTTCTCGCGCAACTGGTTGATGAAGACGGCGGTGGTCTTCGAGGAGCTGAGCGCCCCGGTGAGCTTGCGCAGCGCCTGACTCATCAGGCGGGCCTGCAGGCCGACGTGGCTGTCGCCCATCTCGCCCTCGATCTCGGCCCGCGGCACCAGGGCAGCCACGGAGTCGATGACGATGATGTCGAGCGCGCCCGAGCGAATCAGCATGTCGGCGATCTCGAGGGCCTGCTCACCGGTGTCGGGCTGCGAGACCAGCAGGGCGTCGGTGTCGACGCCGAGCTTCTGTGCGTAGGCAGGGTCGAGGGCGTGCTCGGCGTCGATGAACGCGGCGATGCCACCGGCGCGCTGTGCGCTCGCGACGGCGTGCAGGGCCACCGTCGTCTTGCCGCTCGACTCTGGGCCGTAGATCTCCACGACGCGGCCGCGGGGCAGCCCGCCGATGCCGAGAGCGACGTCGAGGGCGATGGCGCCGGTGGGGATGACCTCCATGGGGGCGCGGGTCTCGTCGCCGAGGCGCATCACCGAGCCCTTGCCGAACTGGCGCTCGATCTGGGCGAGGGCGGTGTCGAGGGCCTTCGCGCGGTCTGGTGCTGCCATGGCTGCCGTCCCTGGGGTTCGGGAAGTTCTGGTGGTCACGTCGAGGACGCTAGAGCCTGGCACCGACACTTTCCGGACCCACCAGGGCAGCTGGGGACGAACTCGACACTGTGGACACTACTCGAACGCCCGTTCGACCGGCCAGGACACGCCGCCTTCCGGCGGCGGGCTCGCTCAGGCGGCGACGGGCGGGCGGCGGCCCGCGGCGGCCGCGAGCAGCAGCACCGGCGCGACCAGCAGCGCCGTGACCGCGTTGAGCCCGCCGTAGCCGACCGTCCCGAGCACCAGGCCGGCCGCCGTCCCGGCCACGGCCCCGCCCATGCCCATCGCGAAGTCCGCGCCGCCTTGCACCGCCGGCCGCTCGAGCAGGGGAACCGACTCGGAGAGCAGCGTCGAGCCCGCGACCAGCGCCCCGCTCCAGCCCAGACCGAGCAGGAAGAGGCCCACGCCGAGCAGGGCCGAGGACGACGAGGTCCCGGCCACCAGCACCGCGGCGAGCAGCACCCCCTGGGCGCCGAGCAGCACCGGCACGCGCCCCAGCCGGTCGGCCAGCCAGCCGACGAGGGGGGCGAGGGCGTACATGCCCGCGACGTGCATGCTGATGACGACCCCCACGACGGTCAGCTCGGCGCCGCCGTGGCGCATGTGCACCGGGGTCATGACCATCACCGAGATCATCGCGGCGTGCCCGAGGACGATCGCGGCGAGCCCCAGGACGGCCGGCGGGGAGGCCCGGACCACGGCCAGGGATGCGCGCAGGGAGCGGCGCGGCGCCGGAGCTCCTGCCGTCCCCGCGAGCCGGCGGGCCTCGAGCAGCGGGTCGGGGCGCAGCAGCAGGTGCACCGTCAGGCCACCGAGCACGAAGGACAGCAGGGAGAAGAGGTAGGGCCCGGCCAGCTCGGGGAGGCCCATGAGCCGGGCGAGCGAGCTGCCCGGGCCGAACAGATTGGGGCCGAGCACGGCGCCGGCGGTCGTCGCCCAGACCACGGTGGACAACGCGCGGCCCCGCCCGGCCGGCGCGGCGAGGTCGGCGGCCGCGTAGCGGGCCTGCAGGTTCGCGGCGGTGGCCGCTCCGAACAGCGCGGCCCCGACCAGCTGCAGCGGGAAGGAGCGGACGACCGCCGAGGTGATCACCAGCGCGGCACCGAGCGCACCCGCGGCGTAGCCGGCGACGAGGCCGGGACGGCGCCCGTACGTGGCCATCAGCCGTGACATCGGCAGGGCCGCGAGGGCGGAGCCGAGCACGACCGAGGTCTGCGCCAGGCCGGAGAGCGACGTCGACCCCGACACGTCCTCGGCGATGAGGCCGCCCACCGCGATGCCGCTCGACACCCCCACCGCGCCCAGCGCCTGGCTGCCGACGAGCACGCGCACGGCGCGCCGCTGCGTCTCGGGCGCCGCCGTCGCCGGTACTACAGCCGTCACCGCCCCAGCATGTCAGGCCGAGGGGCCGACGCCGGGCACCCGCCCGTTGCGGAACGCCTCGACGAATCGGGCGTGGTCGTCGCGTACCTGCCGGCGGTAGGCGAGTCCGAAGTCGACGACGTCGCGCACGAGCTCGTCGACCCGGCCGCCGACCGCCTCGTCGATGGCGTCCTCCACCTGGAACTCGACCAGTGGAGTCGCCTCCCCCAGGTCCTGGTCGGACACGCAGTGCACCTTGGCGGTGGCCCGGCCCAGCTGGCGCACCACGGGCAGCATCTCGGCCGGCTCGTCGAGGCCCGACCAGTCGAGGTCGGCGGCGTAGGGCGAGCGCTCGGAGACGACGAAGCCGGTGCCGTCGAGCTCGGTCCAACCCAGCCAGGGGTCGCTGTGGGCCTGCAGTGCGCGCTGCGAGACCGCCGTCCGGTGCCCGTGGTGGCGGAAGTACGCCTCCGCGCGGCGGTCGTGCATCACCCGGCTGGGGGCGGCCACGTTGCCCTGCTTCATCTGCAGGACGACGTCGTTCTCCAGTGCCTGGGTGTGCCCCTCCACCAGCAGCTCGTACGTCGGCAGCCCGGCGCTGCCGATGCCCGACCCGCGTCGGCCGACGACGTCCTTGAGCCGATAGGTGAGGCTGCCCAGGCGCTTCGACTCCGGGATGGTGTCGAGATAGCCCGCGTACGCCTGCTCCACCCGCGCCCGCTCGGCGTCCTCGAGCCGGCGTACGCCCGGCCCTGCCCGGAAGCGGCGCGCGTAGTCCTCGACGACGGTACGCCGCTCGAGCAGGGCGGTGCGGGTCGAGAGCTGCGCCTCGAGCAGGGCGACGCGTACGGCGCCCTCCGCGGTGTCGAGCCGCAGCGCCCACTCGTGGTCGCGGTCGGCGCGCCGGTAGGTCTGCACCTGCTCGACGTACGCGCGCACGTACGCCTCGATCAGGTCGCTGATGTCGTTGTCGGGCAGCGCCTTGGTCCAGCCTCTCAGCGCGAGGCTGGCGGCCAGGCGGCGGAGGTCCCAGGTGAACGGGCCGAGATAGGCCTCGTCGAAGTCGTTGACGTCGAAGACGAGGACGCCGGCACCGTCGAGGTAGGTACCGAAGTTCTCGGCGTGCAGGTCGCCCTGGATCCACACCCGGCCCGTCCGCTCGTCGGTCCAGTCGTCCTGCGCGGGGGCGACGTCGGCGTAGAACAGGCAGGCGCTGCCGCGGTAGAAGGCCCAGGGGTCGGCCGCCATCCGGCGGAAGCGGCGCCGGAAGGCGTCGGGGTCGGCGCGCACGAGGGTCGCGAACGCATCGGTGAGGACCTCGAGCATGCGCTGCTCACGGCCGACGTCCGGCACCCGCACCGCCTCCTCCCGTTGCGACCCGGGCCTCAGCGCAGCCGGGCCGGCAGCTCCATGTCCTGGACGACCGCGGTCCACACCCGCTTCGCGTCCTCGCCGGAGGCGAGGGTCTGGTTGACCGTACGGTTGCCGAGGCGGGACAGCAGGACGTCCTGGGCGAAGGTCTCGGCGGGCAGCCGGCCGCCGAAGGCCTCGTGCATCCGCGTCCAGAACTCGGTCAGCCGCACGGTCGGGTCCCTACCCCGCCGGGCCGGCAGGGGAAACTGTCGGAGGTGCGAGGGAGACTTGACCGGTGACCTCGCCGCCGCCGCCCGGGCTGTCCGCGGACTTCTCCCCCGCGACCCGCGCCTGGTTCGAGGGTGCCTTCGCCGCTCCCACCGAGGCGCAGACCGGGGCCTGGTCGGCGGTGAGGGCGGGCCGCAACGCGCTGGTGGTCGCACCCACCGGGTCGGGCAAGACCCTCGCGGCGTTCCTCTGGTCGCTCGACCGGCTGGCCGCCGGCCCGCCGCCGGAAGGCCTCAGGTCCCGCTGCCGGGTGCTCTACGTCTCGCCGCTGAAGGCGCTGGCGGTCGACGTGGAGCGCAATCTGCGGGCGCCGCTGACCGGCATCCGGCAGGCCGCGACCCGGCTCGGGTTGCCCGTACCCGACGTCTCGGTGGGCATCCGCTCGGGTGACACCCCGGCCGACGAGCGCCGCCGCTTCGGCACCCGGCCGCCCGACATCCTGATCACCACACCGGAGTCGCTGTTCCTGATCCTCACCTCCCAGGCCCGCGAGGCGCTGCGTGGGGTGCAGACGGTCATCCTCGACGAGGTGCACGCGGTCGCCGGCACCAAGCGCGGCAGCCACCTCGCGCTCTCACTCGAGCGCCTCGACGCGTTGCTCGAGCGGCCGGCCCAGCGCATCGGGCTGTCCGCGACGGTCCGCCCGGTCGAGGAGGTGGCCCGCTTCCTCGGCGGCTCGCGCGAGGTCGCCGTCGTGCAGCCGCCGGCGGCCAAGACCGTCGAGCTGCAGGTGGTGGTGCCCGTGGCCGACATGGCCGAGCTCGGGCAGTCCACCGGCGAGGTGAGCGGGTCGGCGGCGGGCAACGAGCAGCGGGCCTCCATCTGGCCGCACGTCGAGGAGCGCATCGTCGACCTCGTCGAGGCACACCGCTCGACCATCGTGTTCGCGAACTCCCGCCGGCTTGCGGAGCGGCTGTGCGCGCGGCTCAACGAGATCGCCTACGAGCGCGAGAACGGGGAGGCACTGCCGGGCGAGGGCGGGGCCGTGCCCGCCGAGGTGATGGCCCAGGCCGGGTCCTCCCGGGGGGCGCCGCCGAGCGCCGAGGTGGCGCGCGCCCACCACGGGTCGGTGTCGCGGGAGCAACGAGCCGAGATCGAGGAGGCTCTCAAAGCGGGTCGGCTGCCGGCGGTGGTGGCCACCAGCAGCCTCGAGCTGGGCATCGACATGGGCGCGGTCGACCTCGTGGTGCAGGTGGAGTCGCCGCCGTCGGTGGCCAGCGGCCTGCAGCGGGTGGGCCGCGCCGGGCACCAGGTGGGCGCGGTGTCCCGCGGGGTGATCTTCCCCAAGTACCGCGGCGACCTCGTGCAGACCGCCGTCGTGGCCGAGCGCATGCGCGGCGGGCGCATCGAGGAGCTGCGCTATCCGCGCAACCCCCTCGACGTGCTCGCCCAGCAGGTCGTGGCGATGACGTCGGTCGACGAGTGGCAGGTCGACGAGCTGCTCGCGGTCGTACGCCGGGCGGCGCCGTACGCCACCTTGCCGCAGTCGGCGTACGAGGCCGTGCTCGACATGCTCTCCGGGCGCTATCCCAGCGACGAGTTCGCCGAGCTGCGCCCGCGCATCGTCTGGGACCGCGTCGCGGGCACGGTGTCGGGTCGTCCCGGCGCCCAGCGCCTGGCGGTCACCAGCGGCGGCACCATCCCCGACCGCGGGCTGTTCGGCGTCTTCCTCGTCGGCGAGAAGGCCTCCCGCGTCGGCGAGCTCGACGAGGAGATGGTCTACGAGTCCCGCGTCGGCGACGTCTTCACCCTCGGGTCGACGTCCTGGCGGATCGAGGACATCACCGCCGACCGGGTGCTGGTCTCCCCCGCTCCCGGCCTGCCCGGCAAGCTGCCCTTCTGGCACGGCGACACCCTCGGGCGCCCGCTCGAGCTGGGCCGGGCGCTGGGCGCGTTCGTGCGCGAGCTGGGTCGGTTGCCCGACGCGGAGGCCCGGGCGCGGGTGCTCGCCTCGGGGCTCGACGACTGGGCCGCCGACAACCTGCTGGCCTATCTGCGGGAGCAGCGCGAGGCCACCGGGCACGTGCCCGACGACCGCACCGTGCTCGTCGAGCGCTTCCGCGACGAGATCGGCGACTGGCGGGTCGTCATCCACTCCCCGTACGGCGCCCAGGTGCACGCCCCGTGGGCGCTGGCGATCGCCGCCCGGCTGCGCGAGCGGTTCGGCTACGACGTGCAGGCGATGCACGCCGACGACGGCATCGTGCTGCGGCTGCCCGACACCGACGAGGAGCCGCCCGCCGACGTCGCCGTCTTCGCACCCGACGAGATCGAGGCGCTGGTCACGGCCGAGGTGGGGGGCTCGGCGCTGTTCGCGGCCCGCTTCCGCGAGTGCGCGGCCCGGGCGCTGCTGCTGCCGCGGCGCAATCCCAGCTGCCGCACCCCGCTGTGGCAGCAGCGGCAGCGCTCGGCGCAGCTGCTCGCGGTGGCCAGCCAGTTCGGCTCGTTCCCGGTGGTCCTCGAGACGATGCGGGAGTGCCTGCAGGACGTCTTCGACGTCCCCGGGCTGGTCGAGCTGCTGCGCGACGTCGAGGCCCGGCGAGTGCGCTTCGTCGACGTGGAGACGCCCTCGCCGTCGCCGTTCGCCCGCTCGCTGCTGTTCGGCTACGTCGCCTCGTTCCTGTACGAGGGCGACTCGCCGCTGGCGGAGCGCCGGGCGCAGGCGCTCTCGCTCGACGCCTCGCTGCTGGCGGAGCTGCTCGGCCAGGCCGAGCTCCGCGAGCTGCTCGACGCGGGGGCGCTGGAGCAGGTGGAGCGCGAGCTGCAGTGGCTGACCGAGGAGCGGCGGGTGCGCGACGCGGAGGGAGCGGCCGACCTGCTCCGCCTGCTGGGCCCGCTGTCCACCGCCGAGGCGACGGCGCGCGGTGCCACGGCGCAGCAGCTGGCGGGCCTCGAGGAGGCGCGGCGCGCGGTGCGGGTGCGCGTCGCCGGTGAGGAGCGCTGGGCGGCGATCGAGGACGCCGGGCGCCTGCAGGACGCCCTCGG
>JALYMT010000290.1 GCA_030773555.1 Actinomycetota bacterium
CGCCTTCGACCTCCGGATACCCGGCGGCGCGACCAGCGAGTTCACCGCTCCCCGTTCGCCCGGCAGCTACCCGTTCCTCTGCACCATCCACCCCACGATGAAGGGAACGCTCATCGTCAGCGGCTGACCCGGGTCACGCCGCTAGCCAGGCGCGTCCTCGGTCTCGTCCTCGGTCTCGTCCTCGGCCTCTGCCTCGAGCCGTGCCTCGAGCCGCTCCCGTTCAGCCCGCTGGGCGGCAGCCAACCGGTCACGCTCGGCCTGCTGCCTCGCCTCGAGCTGCTCGTACGCGTCGGCGGGGGCGGGCAGGCTCGCGCTCGGATCGGCTTCGACGGACACTGCCGGCCGCTCCGCCTCCTGGTAGGCAGGCGCCGCCGATCCGACCACGACGGCTCCCCCCAGCCCCAGGGCAGCGGCGACGATGGCCACCCGCCAGCGCTTGGACAGCGACCGGCGAGGGCGCCGTGGACGGCGGGGCGCCGAACTGCGCGCCAGGTCGGCGAACAGCGGAACCAGATCCGCCTTGCTCTTGGCCTGCGACGCGGCGCCCATCCGCTGCTCGAACTCCGCCGCGTCCAGCCGCCCGAGCACGTGGTGCTCGCGGAGTCGTTCGATGGCCGTGTCTCGCTCGGCGTCGCCGATGCGGACGACGCGGGTAGCTCGCGCCGGGCGCAGCACGTCACGGGGAGCGGACACCGGGCCTCCTCCTGCATCGCGGACAGGGTGGGTCGTCCACGCAGCCGTTCCGCTGCGGGCGGGTCGATCCTGGCCCGCCCAGGAATTTCCGTCCACCGCCCACCGGGGCTGGGCCCCCGCCGGCTGGCCTAGGTGTCAGTAGGAGCGCGGCCTGTTCGCCGCGCTTCTGCTGACAAGTCCGGAGACGACGACGCCCGCCGCCCCGCAGCGGGTTGTCGCTGGCGAGGACGGCGGGCGTACGCGACGGGCGGGCGGCTCAGGCGCCGAGGCCCGCCTTGTCGACCTTGCGGTGGTAGTGCTCGCCGGCCTTGCCGCCGGCGACCGCGGCGAGCAGGGTTCCGAGGAGGACCGCACCGAGCGCGATCAGCCCGCCGGTGGTCAGCTGCTGGGCGCCGACGGGGATGGTCGGCAGGTTGAGGTTGCTGAACACGTTGTACTGCGCGCCGAGGACGGCCCCGGCCAGGGCCAGGGCCACGGTCACGAGCAGGCCGATGACCCAGACCGCGACACCTTGCCGGATGCCGTCGAAGCGCGACATGCGCCCCGCGACGTAGCCGCCGCAGTAGTACGACAGCATCAGCAGGACGAGCAGGACGATTCCGCTGACCAGGCCGACGGTGGGGGCGTTGGCGGCGGCGGCGCCGGTCGCGCTGCCGCCACCGGCGGTGAGCCCGACGGCCAGCCCGGCGGCCGCGGCCAGGGAGATCAGGATGACGGCGAGGCCATTGGCGGACAGCCAGCCGAAGAACGCCGCCCCCCATTTGATGCCACCGAACGCCTGCCGCTGGCGGTCGACGACCTCACGGCGCGTGGGAGTGACACGAGTCGCACCGACGTCACGTGACGACGAGCGTGGGCGCTGGGCCATGAGGAACTTCTCCTGAGAGAGCCGAACAAGGGACGACTGAGACATACCCCGTCAGCGCTCGATCGCACATAGCGACGACCTGCCGGGGGGCCGGCGATCGGTCAGGGGTGCCCACGGGCCGGGGGGTGCACCATCGCGTCCCAGGCCGCCAGCGCGGCGGGGACGGCCAAGCCCACGAGACCGGCAGCGAGGTGCTGACGACGGCGTACGCGGGCCAGGGACCGGTGCTGCTGCCGCAGCCGGTGCCGCAGGCCGATCAAGCCGGCGCCGGCGCTCAGCGCGGTCAGGGTCACCATGCGGCCCGCTCGGCGCGGGCGGGACCCGCTCCTCCCCGGCGCGGGGACGAGGAGCCGGGAGCCGGAGGTGGGGGTGCCGATGGCCGAGCGAGCCGCGGGCGCGGGCGGCGTGCGGAACACCGGGGCGGAAGCGCGGGAGTCCTCCGCAGGGGTCGGGACGCCGTAGTGCGAGTAGAGCCGGGCCTCGTCGGAGAGCAGCACCCGGTCAGGGAGACCGAAGGTCGGGCTCGAGGTCAGCGCCGACTCGCGCCACGCCACCTGCACCGAGCCGTCGTGCCGGTGCGCCTCGCGGGTGGGAACGAACCAGGCCTCGGCGAAACCGGGGGCCTGAACCGCCAGCCACTCCGTCTGCCCGGTCTCGTCGTCGGTGTAGGCCCGCACGCAGCGCCCGACCTCCTTGCCGGCGAAATCCCGCACGGGCAGGCCCAGCCAGCCGCGCACCTCCTCGACGCTCGGTCTGCTCATTCCCGCCCCTGCCCTCGGCTCCGTGGACTCCCACCAGGGCCAGGGAATGCCCGCGACGGGGCGCAGCCGGACCTGCCGGGGGGCGTTCTCCCCCTGATGGCGGGCCGAGGCGAGCCGCTCGGCCGAGTGCGATGACGTTTCGGTGACGGCCCGACGCGACGCGCGTCGGCCACCGACGCCAGCCCGGGACTGCCCCGGCACTGCCGTCGGTGGCCGACGCGTACGCGTACGTCTGCTCTCCTGGTCGAGCGCGGCGGTCCTGCCGTCGCTAGACCAGCGTCTCGTCGCGCTGCCCCGGAAGCCCCGCCAGCAGCGCACGCACCTCCCCGGTCCGGTAGCGGCGGTGACCGCCGAGCGTGCGGATCGAGGTCAATTTGCCGGCCTTGGCCCAGCGGGTCACCGTCTTGGGGTCGACGCGGAACATCGCGGCGACCTCGGCCGGCGTCATCAGGGTTTCGGCGTCAGGCGTGTGGGCGGACATATGCCTCCTTGCATCGGATCAACCCGTTTCCTGCCATAAGAGTCGTCCGCAGGTTCCTCCCGGCAATGGCCCTTTCTGCTGACGCAGTGCGCCGGAAACTGGGCCGAACGGGGCTCCTGAGCGGCCCCACGGGTCAATTTGCCCGTTCCCGGGCGCGCAGGGCGCTCCACCGCTCCACCAGTCGGGCGTACGCGGCGGCGGCCCCCGCGTCATCGCGGCGCTGGAGCGCGGCCAGGCCCTCGGCGGCCTCGGCGACCGAGTCGTCGGCGACCAGGGCGCGGTCGTCGAGCAGCGGCAGCAGCCCGCCGTAGTCGAGCTCGACCACCGAGCGCGGGTGGAACTCCTCCAGCCACCGCGCGACCTCCTCCACCGCGTCGGCCTCCTCGCCCTCCACGGTCTCGCGCAGCGTGCGCAGGGCCCGCGCCATCCGCCGCCGCGCCTGCGACATCGCGGTGCGGTAGACCAGCATCCGTTGCCCCCCGAGCCGCAGCTCGCGCTCGGGCGCGTCGAAGACCGGCAGCCAGGCCAGCGGCACGTACCAGGTGCTGGTGCGGATGTGCGCGGAGTGCTCGGGATGCGCCGCCTGCCAGCGGCCCGCCTCGCGCCGAACGCGCTCGAGCTCGGCCTCGGGGACGAAGGCCGCCAGGGCGCCCTCGGGGATGCCGCGGGCGAAGTCGAGCAGCGCCTCCCAGGAGCGCAACCGGGTCTCCAGCGGGCAGGCGTAGGCGGCGCCGCCGAGCACGAGCACGAAGGCCTCGTCACTCTCCCGCTCCGGCACGACCGACGGCGGCCGGTGGACCAGGCCGGCGAGGGCGGCGAGGCGCTCGGCGCGGGTCGCCGCGAGGCGGCCGTCCGGGTCCTCGGCCGCGCGGTCCTCCAGCTGGCGCTTGGCCTGCTCCTGCCAGCGCGAGCGCTGAGGCTCGGGAAAGACCGCCACCGGCTCGTACACGCGCAGGTACGCCGCGTACGGGGCGCTCGCCGCCGGGTCGGCGCCTGCGTCCCACTCGTCCCCGGCGTCCATGCCGGAATCCTCGCGGCCTCCTCGTGACGGGGGCAACCGTCAGCGCCGAGCGGACAACGTGCCAGAACGGCGAGGCGCCCTGTACCGTTGGGCCCTACGTCGAGTCGGCATATTCCGGGGCCGCCCAGCACCGCCCCGTTCGAGACCTGAGGGGGTCGAGCCAATGGGGCGCGGCCGTGCCAAGGCCAAGCAGACCAAGGTGGCCCGGGAGCTGAAGTACCAGTCCCCGAACACCGACTACACCGCGCTCGAGCGGGAGCTGGGGGCCAACGGCCTGCCCCCGACCGCCACCGAGACGCCCGACGACGGTCACGACGACGACGAGGGCTGGACGCGCGCCCGCTGAGGCCAGCCGTCGTAGTCCCCCACCAGCTCGACCGAGCCCCCGCCGGCGGCGACGCGGCCCGCTCCGCTGGCGGTGACCCGGCCCGCTAGCCAGGCGGGCACCCCCCGGGCGTCCAGCACGCTCAGCGCCGTGTCCGCGTCGGCCGCGGACACCAGCGCGATCATGCCGACGCCGAGATTCAGGGTGCGTTCCAGGTCGCCGATCGGCACCGCACCCAGCCGCTGCACGAGCTCGAAGACCGGCTGCGGGGACCAGGTGGAGCGCTCCAGGGTCGCCGAGAGGTGCGCCGGCAGCACGCGGGCCAGGTTGGCGGCCAGCCCGCCACCGGTGACGTGGGCGATGGCGTGCACGTCGACGGCGTCGGCGAGGGCGAGGCAGTCGCGGGCGTAGATGCGGGTCGGCTCGAGCAGCTCCTCGCCCAGCGTGCGCCCGAACTCCGGTACGTGCCGGTCGAGCTCCCAGCCGGCCTGCTCGAGGAAGACGTGCCGGGCCAGGGAGTAGCCGTTGGAGTGCAGCCCGCTGGCGGCCATCGCCACCACCGCGTCACCGGCGCGCACCCGCTCGGCGCCCAGCAGCCCGTCGGCCTCCACCACGCCGGTCGCCGCCCCGGCCAGGTCGTACTCGTCGGGGGCGAGCAGGCCGGGATGCTCGGCCGTCTCGCCGCCGAGCAGGGCGCAGCCGGCCTGCCGGCAGCCCGCCGCGACCCCGCTCACGATCGCGGCGACCCGCTCGGGCACCACCAGCCCGCAGGCGAGGTAGTCGGTCAGAAACAGGGGCTCGGCGCCGCAGACCACGAGGTCGTCGACGACCATGGCGACGAGGTCGAGCCCGATGGTGTCGTGGCGGCCCATCCGCTGGGCGATCACGACCTTGGTGCCGACCCCGTCGGTCGAGCTGGCGAGCAGCGGCCGGCGGTAGCGCGTCAGCGCCGACGCGTCGAAGAGCCCGGCGAAGCCACCCAGCCCGCCGACCACCTCGGGTCGCTGCGCCCGGGCGACCGAGGCCCGCATCAGCTCGACGGCCCGATCGCCCGCCGCGATGTCGACCCCGGCGGCGGCGTACGCGTCGGTCACGGGCGTTCGAGCGCGTCGCTGGCACCGCCGTTGGGCACGAGCGCGTCGAAGGAGTCCGGCGACGGGTCGGCGCCGTCGCTGCGGACATCGATCTGCAGGTCCAGCGGCAGCTCGAGCACGTCCTTGCCGAGCAGCGCGGGCGCGGGCAGCTCCACCGGATAGACCCCGTCGAAGCACGCCCGGCACAGGTCGTCCTTGGCCACCGTGGTCGCCGCGACCAGCTCGTCGAGGGAGATGTAGCCGAGGGAGTCGGCGCCGACCGACTGGCGGATCTCCTCCACGCTCAGCCCGTTGGCGATCAGCTCGGCGCGACTGGCGAAGTCGATGCCGTAGAAGCAGGGCCACTTCACCGGGGGGCTGGAGATGCGCACGTGCACCTCGCGGGCGCCGGCCTCGCGCAGCATCCGCACCAGCGCCCGCTGGGTGTTGCCCCGCACGATCGAGTCGTCGACGACCACGAGCCGCTGACCGGCGATGACGTCGCGCAGCGGGTTGAGCTTCAGCCGGATGCCCAGCTGGCGGATCGTCTGGCTCGGGGAGATGAACGTGCGGCCCACGTACGAGTTCTTCACCAGGCCGGTGGCGTAGGGGATGCCGCTGGCCTGCGCGTAGCCAATCGCCGCGGGCGTGCCCGACTCGGGCACCGGGATGACCAGGTCGGCCTCGGCGGGGGCCTCCGCGGCCAGCCGACGCCCCACCTCGACCCGGGTGGCGTGCACGCCGCGCCCGGCGATGCGGGTGTCGGGGCGGGCGAGGTAGACGTACTCGAACAGGCAGCCCTTCGGGCGGGACTCCGCGAACCGGCGGGTACGCAGCCCGCCCTCGTCGATGGCGAGCAGCTCGCCGGGCTCGATCTCGCGCACCAGGGAGGCGCCGACGATGTCGAGCGCCGCGGTCTCGCTGGCCACCACCCAGCCGCCCTCGAGGCGCCCGAGCACCAGCGGGCGGATGCCCTGCGGGTCGCGCGCGGCATAGAGGGTGGTCTCGTCCATGAAGACCAGGGAGAAGGCACCGCGGAGCAGCGGCAAAACCGCCAGCGCGTTCTCCTCGAGAGAGCGCCCGCCCCCCTCGGGCGGCGACGCCAGCAGGGCCGTGATCAGGTCGCTGTCGTTGGTGGCCGCGAGCCGCCCCTTGCGGGAGGCGGGCCGCAGCGGACCGGCGCTGCGCGCCTCGGCCACCCGCCGCGCCAGCTCCGCGGTGTTGGTGAGGTTGCCGTTGTGGCCGAGCGCGATGCCGCCGGCGTCGGTGGAGTGCAGCACCGGCTGCGCGTTCTCCCACACGCTCGCGCCGGTCGTCGAGTAGCGGGTGTGACCCACGGCGAGGTGGCCCTTCAGCGCGGCGAGCTGGGGCTCGTCGAAGACCTGGGCGACCAGGCCCATGTCCTTGTAGACGAGGATGTGCCGGCCGTCGCCCACCGCGATGCCGGCCGACTCCTGCCCCCGGTGCTGCAGCGCGTAGAGCCCGAAGTAGGCGAGCTTCGCGACCTCTTCGCCGGCGCCGGGGCGGGTCCAGACCCCGAAGACGCCGCAGGCATCCTGCGGGCCCTTCTCGCCGGGGAGCAGGTCATGGGTCAGCCGTCCGTCCCCGCGCGCCACGGGGCAGCAGTCTACGCGCCGGTGCCGCCGCTGGCCCGGCTCGCCGCATCCCGGCGCGCGGTGCGCTCGGCGTTGCGGTCCAGCAGGATCGCGACGACGCCGCCGACCAGCCCGCCCACCAACCCGAGCAGCAGGCCCAGGTAGAGCACCACCGCACTCCCGCTGTACTGCGTCGTGGCCCGGCCCAGCTGCCCGAGGACGACGGCGGCGAGGAAACCGAGCACGACGCCGGTGCCGATGAAGCGGCCGAAGCGCGGCCGGCGGATCGATCCCTTCACGCCTCTGACGGTAGGGCCTGCGGCAGCAGCGGCAGGTAGGCACCGAGGTCGCTGCGCTCGCCGCTCGCGCTCACCGTGCCGTCCTCGGCGGCGGAGGCGAAGTCGCGCTGGCCGGCGGCGAGGAGCAGCCAAGTGCGCGGATCGGTCTCGACCACGTTCGGCGGGGTGCCGCGGGTGTGCCGCGGCCCCGCGATCGCCTGCACCGCGCCGTAGGGCGGCACCCGCACCTCCACGCTGCGACCCGGCGAGCGCTCCGCGAGCAGCTCCAGCAGGTGGCGGGTGGCCGTCCGGAGGTCGTCGGTGGCGGGTTCGGCACCCGCGTCGAGTGCGGCGAGCGCCCGCGCGGTCGCGGCCGCCCCCGCTGCGGGGTCGGTGCGGCGACGAGGAGGCACCGGCGCACGCTAGCGCCGTTTCTCCGGGGCGCGTCGCTGGGCGACTCCACGCACCGTGGGAGATATCCACGCAGTGGAATCGCCCGGCGGCAGGGCCGGGGGGCTCCCCGATCGTCCACCGCGTCGCCTCGTAGGGTCACCGGCATGCAGCGCGGGCGCCTGGCCGCGGCCGGATCGGCCCTGGCGTTGGCCCTGCTCTGCTGGGCGGTGCACCGCGCCGGAGCCGCCACCGGCATCGTCGGGCGCCGATGGGCGCTGGGCGGCGACCTTGCCGTGGCCTGGGCGGCGGCGGCGGTCGCGATCGTCCTGCTGTTCCGGGTGCCGCGGCGGCTCGTGCTGCCCCTGCTGGTCATCGGCGCGCTCGCCGTGCGGGTCGCCGCCCTGACCCCGGTGACCCCGACGTCGAACGACGTCTACCGCTACGCCTGGGACGGCCAGGTGCAGGCGGCCGGAGTCGACCCCTACCGCTACCCGCCGAACGCGCCGGAGCTGGTGCCGCTGCGCGACCCGTGGCTGTGGCCCGACGACGAGGGCTGCGCTGCCATCGACCTGCCGCCGGGCTGCAGCCGACTGAACCGGCCGGAGGCGCGGACGATCTACCCGCCGGTGGCCCAGGCCTGGTTCCGCGTGCTGCACGAGCTGCGACCGTCCGGCGCGCGGGACCGGGCGTACGAGCTGTCCTTTCTCGCCGTCGACCTCGCCCTCGTCGCCCTGCTGCTCGGGCTGCTGCGCCGGCGGGACCGGCGCTGGGTGGCGCTGTACGCGTGGACGCCGCTGCCCGCGGTCGAGGCGGTGGCCAACGCGCACGTCGACGTCCTCGCGGCGCTGCTCGCCGTCGCCGCGGTGGCGCTGGTCCGCGCCCGACCGGTCCTGGCCGCCGTGCACCTGGGCCTGGCGGTCCTCGTGAAGCTCTATCCCGCCGTGCTGGTGCCGCTGCTGCTGCGCTCGCGCCGCCCGCTCGCCGCGCCCGCCGCCCTGGCTGCCCTGGCCGCGCTGGCCTACGCGCCCCACGTGCTCGCCGTCGGCGTGGACGTGCTGGGCTACGTGGACGTGCTGGGCTACCTGCCGGGCTACCTGGCCGAGGAGCGCTACGACGACGGCGGGGGCTTCCTGCTCGTGCCCCTGCCGGGGCGGCTCGCGGTGGCCGGCGCGCTGGTCGCCCTGGCTGCCGGGACCCTCCTGGCGCTGCGGGCCGGCGGGCCCCCGGAGGTGGTCGCGACCCGGCTCGTCGGCGTGCTGCTGCTCGTCGCCACGCCGGTGCAGCCGTGGTACGCGCTGCTGCTGCTGGCGCTGGCGGCCTGGTCGGGCGAGTGGGAGTGGGCCGCGCTCGGGCCGGCCGGGCAGGCGTACTACCTCGCCGTGATCCTCGACTCGCCCAACCCCGTCCTGGTGGGGCGGGTGGCCTACGGCTCGGCGGCCGCCGTCGTGGCCGCGGGGCTCCTCAGCGGGGCCTGGGCGAAGGCGCGCAGGCCCTCCTCGGGTCCGACCGCGGCGACGAAGCCCAGCTCCTGACGCGCCCGGGCCGGGTCGGCGGTGACGTGGCGAACGTCGCCGAGGCGGTACTCCCCGGTGACGACGGGTGCCGGCCCGCCGTACGCGTCTGCCAGCGCGGCGGCCATCCCGCCGATGGTCCCGGGGCGCCCGCTGCCGACGTTGAGCGGCCCGGAGTAGCCCGCCTGCAGCGCGAGGACGTTGGCGCGCGCGACGTCGGAGACGTGCACGAGGTCGCGCCGCTGCCCGCCGTCCTCGAAGACCCGCGGCGGCCGACCCCGCTCGAGCGCGCTGCGGAACAGCGAGGCGACACCGGCGTACGGGGTGTCCCGCGGCATCCAGGGGCCGTAGACGTTGTGGTAGCGCAGCGCCGCGACCGTCCCCCCGGTGACGCGCGCCCACGCCCCGGCCAGGTGCTCCTGGGCGACCTTCGTGGCCGCGTAGCCGTTGCGGGGGTCCAGGGGGGCGTCCTCGGGGACCAGCCCGCCGGTGGGCTCGCGGCCGCAGGCCGGGCCGCGCGTCCCCGTGCTCGGCGCAGGCGTAGCGCCCCTCCCCGTACACCACCATGGAGCTGGCCAGCACGAGCCGACCCACGTCGAGGCGCGCCATCGAGGCGAGCAGGACGGCGGTGCCCAGGTCGTTGATCCCGACGTAGTCGGGCAGGTCGGAGAGGTCGACCCCGAGGCCCACCATCGCCGCCGAGTGGCAGACGGCGTCCGTGCCGCGCACGGCGGCGGCCACGTCGACGGGGGAGCGGACGTCGCCTCGCACCACCTCGGCCCGGGGGTCCAGGCGGGGGGCTGAGCGTGCACCGCGGGCAGGAGCGCGTCGAGCACCCGCACCTCGTGCCCGGCGTCGAGCAGCGCGGCGGTGACGTGCGAGCCGATGAACCCGGCGCCGCCGGTCACCAGCACCCGCAGGGCAGCGGCCATCGTCAGCCGTCCCCGGCCGCGCCGGCGCACCCGCAGGCCGGCTCGGCCGGCAGCGCGGGCACCGCGAGCAGCAGCAGCTCGCGCAGCCGCCCGACGTTCTCGGCGAAGACGCGGAAGACCTCCTCCTGGCTGACCCCGCCCGACCCGTCGACTCCGGCGTCGTGGTCGGTTACCAGGGCCACCGGCGTGTAGCAGATCCCGAGCTCGCGGGCGAGGACGGCCTCCGGGTGCCCGGTCATGTTCACCAGCGACCAGCCGGCCGCGGCGTACCACCGCGACTCAGCCCGCGTGGAGAAGCGGGGGCCCTCGATGACGACCATGGTGGCGCCGTCGGTCATCGCCACCTCGCCGCGCCGGGCGGCGTCGAGGACCGTACGCCGCCCCACCGGGCAGTACGGGTCGGCGAAGGAGACGTGGCGGACCGGGCGCGACCCGTCGTCGTAGGTCTGGCTGCGCCCGCTCGTGCGGTCGACGAGCTGGTCGGGCACGACGAGGGCGCCGGGGCCGAGCTCCGCGCGCAGCGACCCGACCGCACAGGGGGCGAGCACCTGGCGGACCCCCAGCGCGTGCAGCGCCCACAGGTTGGCGCGGTAGGGGATGCGGTGCGGGGCCAACCGGTGGTCGCGGCCGTGCCGGGGCAGGAACGCGACCTGGCGACCGGCGACCTGCCCGACGACGACCGGCTCGCTGGGCGGCCCGTACGGCGTCTCGACGGGCACCTCGCGCATGTCCTCGAGCAGCCGGTAGAAGCCGGAGCCCCCGATGATCGCGACGTCCGGCGTTCGCGACTCTGCTGTCACCGGCCCGCTCCCCTGCAGCCATAGGCGCCGGCCCGAGAGTAGCCGCCGCGGGCCGTCCGCGATTCGTAACCTCTCGGTGCGGGACACGACGGGGTCCGCGGCGCTTTTCTGGAGCGGTGCGCCTCCCTCCCCTGCGGGACCCCCCGCTGCCCCAGCCCCCCGCGGCGCTGCGCCTCGGCCCGCTGCGCGCGAGCGCCTTCTCCAGCCGACTGCACGACGAGCGCACCGCGGCGCTCGTCGGCCGGCTGCTCGGCATCGCCTTCGTCGTCTGCTTCGCGACCGGGCTGGTCAGCCACTGGCTGCAGCAGGGCGGTGGCGGCGCCGCTCTGGTCAGCCGCCCGATGTGGGCCTACCGGCTCAACCAGGGCGTCCACGTCGCCACCGGCCTGGCCGCGATCCCGCTGCTGCTCGCCAAGCTGTGGACGGTCTACCCCCGGCTCTGGCAGTGGCCTCCGCTGCGCTCCGCCGGGCACGGCCTGGAGCGGCTCAGCCTCGGGGTGCTGGTCGCCGGGGCGCTCTTCCAGCTGACCACCGGTCTGATCAATATCGTGCAGTGGTATCCGTGGACGTTCGCGTTCACCGCCACCCACTACTGGATCTCCTGGATCACCATTGGTGCCCTGCTCGTCCACCTCGCCTACAAGGCGCCCGCGATCGCTCGCGGCCTGCGGCTGCGCGCCGCCCCGCCTCCCCGGCCGCTGACCGAGGGCGAGCCCGCCGCCCCCACCGCCCTGACC
>JALYMT010000291.1 GCA_030773555.1 Actinomycetota bacterium
GGCCGCGGCCCGGGCGGCGGCGGCCCGGCTCGGATGGCCCCCCGCGGGCTGCCCCAGCCGCGTCAGCGCCAGCGAGCGCAGCCGGTCGGCGACTCGCTGCACCTCACGTGCCAGCTCCTCCCGCAGCGGGGCGCACGACGGGTCGGGCATGGCGAGGACATACCACACCGCCGGCCGGAGCGGCACGCCGAGGGAGGTCTTGTGCGCCATCCGCCCGTAGGGCACCCTCGGGACAGGGCAGGACCCTCGTCCCGCAGTCGCAGCCCAGGAGGCGCGCATGTCCCTGCACCACTCCGAGGAGACGCACCAGCAGCTGGTCGCTCGCGTGCCCCAGGCGACCGGGCGCGGACTTCGCGACTGGTTCAGGGAACTCGAGGACGGCCCCGGCCTGCTCCGCTTCGAGGAGCGGGTGAACTGGCTGCGCGTCGAGCACGGCATCGCCCACGGGCACGCCACCGCGATCGTGCACGAGCACGACAAGGTGCGGGCGAACCGCAGCTTCCGCTGACGAGCCGGTCGGCATGGATGCCGCCCAAGCCCGCGCGTTCCTCCGTACGCACTCCCGCGCCGTGCTGGCGACCGTCCGCGCCGACGGCCGTCCCCAGCTCTCCCCCGTCCTCTGCGCCGTCGACGACGCCGGCCGGGTGGTGGTGAGCACCCGCGAGACCGCGGTCAAGGTTCGCAACTCACGCCGCGACCCGCGGATTGCCCTGTGCGTCTTCCCCGACCAGTTCTTCGGGCCGTGGGTGCAGGTCGAGGGGCAGGCCGAGATCGTGGCGTTGCCCGAGGCCCTCGAGCTCCTCGTCGACTACTACCGCCGGGTGGCCGGCGAGCATCCCGACTGGGATGACTACCGCGCCGCGATGCAGCGCGAGCGCCGGGTGCTGGTGCGCTTCGAGATCACGCGCGCCGGACCCAACGTCAGCGGCTGAGAGACGACGACGGACGACCGCCGACCCCCCAGGGGGTCGACGGCCGGTCGGCTGCTGCGGAGGACTAGTCGTTGCCGCGCAGGATCGCGATCAGACGCAGGATCTCGATGTACAGCCAGATCAGCGTGGCCATGAGCCCGAAGGCCGCCAGCCAGGCCATCCGCTGGGGCAGCCCGTTGCGCACGCCCTGCTCGATGAAGTCGAAGTCGAGGATCAGGAACAGGCTGGCCAGCGCCACCCCGGCGACCGCGAGCAGCGGCCCGAAGCCGGTGCCGTAGAAGCCCCAGCCGTTGCCGACACCAAAGAAGGAGCTCGCCAGGCTGACCAGCGCCAGGACGAAGTAGCCCATGCCCGCGGTGAGCAGCACCTTGGTGAACTTCGGCGTCGCCCGCAGCTTGCCGCTCTTGTAGAGCACGAGCATCGCGGTGAAGGCCGACAGGGTGCCGATGACGGCCTGGGCGACGATGCCGCTCCACTGCGCCTCGAAGAAGCGGCTGATGCCACCGATGAACAGGCCCTCGACGGCGGCGTAGGTGAGGATCAGCGCCGCGTTGGTGGACTGCTTGAAGCTGATCACCAGGCCGAGCACCAGACCGACGAGCATGGCCGCGAAGGGCATGAACGGCACGGCCGGGACCGTGACCCAGGCGACGCCCGCGGTCACGAGCAGCACACCGAACATGGCGGCGGTGCGGACCACCACGTCGTCGAGGGTCATCCGCCGGGTCTGCAGCGGCGAGGCCGGGGGGGCGTTGTACATGTCCTGCAGCTGGTTGCTGCTCAGGTCGGGCGCGGCGTTGAACGACGCGTATCCGCCGCGGCCGCTGAAGGCCGCGTTGTTGTTGAAGACTGGATTGTTGCTGCGCATCTCACTCCTCCGAGTGCCCGCCCGTTGCGGGTGCACCGATCAGGCTACCGACTCAACGCGCCAGCGCGATCGCGGATTCCACCACCATCCGCGCCGTGCCCGGGGCGGGATTCGAACCCGCACGTCCGCTTACGGACAGCAACCTTTTAAGGGCCCCCTGTCTACCGTTCCAGCACCCGGGCGACGTGCACCAGCTACAGGTACACCTTGCGCGCATAGAGGGCGTGGGCGCCAGCGACCCGGTCGAGAAACAGCTGCCCGGCGCAGTGGTCGATCTCGTGCTGGAGGGCTCGGGCCTCGAAGGCGTCGGTGGGCAGCACCAGCTCCTCCCCCGTGCCCGGCAGCAGCCCGGTGACGATCACCCGCGCGGCCCGTTTGACGTCGCCCGTGAGGTCGGGCACCGACATGCACCCCTCGCGGCCCTTCTCCCACCGCGACGCCTCCACCAGCCGGGCGTTCACGAGGACCAGGGGGCCGGAGAGCGTACGCGCCTTGGGGTGACCCGTGACGTCCACGGAGAAGACCTGCCAGTCCACGCCGACTTGGGGGGCGGCCAGGCCCACGCAGCCGGGTGACACCCGCTGGGTGGCCAGCAGGTCGGCGGCCAGCTGCACGACCGCCGGGTCGCCGGGGTCGACCTCGGCCGAGGGCGCCGAGAGGACCGGCGCCGGCGCGGTGACCACCGGCAGCACCCGCCCGGGGGGCAGCTCCGGCAGCAGCAGCCCCATCAGAAGACGTCGGCCTCGACGGGCCGCAGGGACGTCTCCACTCCCAGGGGCCGGGCGGCGTCGGCGAGGTCCGCCGAGAGGGCGGCGACGTCGGCGGTCACGGGCAGGTCGACCTCGGCGACCAGCACGTAGAGCCCGCCGGAGAGCCGGGTGGTCAGGTCAGTGATGTTGCCGCCGACGGCCGCGACGCGGCGGGTCATGGCCGAGACGATGCCGGGACGGTCGGCGCCGTGCACGGTGAGGACGTGGTGGCGGCCCCGCCCCGGCGGGTCGGGCTCCTCGGGGACTTCGCGGACGGAGACCAGCAGCGAGCCGTCGGCGGTCACCGGGGCGAGCGCCTGCTCGATCTCCTTCGGCGGCAGGGTGGCCGAGACCAGCAGCACCATGGTGAAGTGCCCGCGCAGGATGGTCATGGTCGAGTCCTCGAGGTTGCCCCCGTGCTCGGCGAGGATGCCGGTGACCTCGGCGATGATCCCGGGGCGGTCGTGGCCGATGACGGTGACGGCGAGCAGACTCATGCCGCGCCCAGCCATTGCCGGCGGGTGACCGGCAGCAGGCTGCGCCCGTCGGAGGTCGGCCGCACGGCCAGGACCTGGTGCACGCCCAGGCGGTTGGCCTCGAAGCCGACCGCGGAGCCGGCGAGATACAGCCGCCACACCCGGGCCCGGGCCGGTGAGGTGAGGCGCACGGCCTCGTCCCAGGAGTTCTCGAGGTTCGCCACCCAGGCGCGCAGCGTGCGCCCGTAGTGCTCCCGCAGCGCCTCGAGGTCGCGCACCTCGAAGCCGGCCTCCTCGAGCAGGCGCACGGTCTCGCCGACGGCCACCAGCTCCCCGTCGGGAAAGACGTAGCGACTGGTGAACGACGGGGCGTCCACCCACGTCCCGGGGCGGGCCGCGATCTGGTGGTTGAGCAGGCGCCCGCCCTCGCGGAGCAGGTCGTAGAGGCGGCGCGCGTACGTCGGATAGGTGGCGGTGCCCACGTGCTCGGCCATCCCGATGGAGGAGGTCGCGTCGTACGGGCCGTCGTCGACGTCGCGGTAGTCCTGCAGGCGGATCTCGACCCGCTCGTCGAGCCGGGCCTCCTTCACGCGCTGCCGTGCGGCCTCGGCCTGCTCGGCGGAGACGGTGATGCCCACGGCGCGCACGCCGTGAGCGCGGGCGGCGTGCAGCACCATCGAGCCCCAGCGGCAGCCTACGTCGAGCAGCCGCCGGGCCGGGCCCGGCTCGTGCAGGCCGAGCTTGCGGCCGACCAGGTCGAGCTTGTCGCGCTGGGCGTCTTCGAGGGTGTAGGCGGGATCGCCGGGCCGGGTCCAGTAGGCGCAGCTGTAGACCAGCGTGGGCCCGAGGACGAGGCGGTAGAAGTCGTTGCCCACGTCGTAGTGGTGGCTGACGGCCCGCCGGTCGCGGCTGCGGGTGTGCCGCCGCCCGCGCAGCGGGCGCACCTCCTCGGCGGGCGGGACCGGGGGTGGGCCCAGGACCCCCAGCCGCAGGGCGGTGGTGACGATGTCGCGCCGGCGCCGCCCCTGACCCTCGGTCGGGGAGCGGCCCGCCGTGGCCGCGGCGTACGC
>JALYMT010000292.1 GCA_030773555.1 Actinomycetota bacterium
CCACCACCCGGACCAGGGCGTCGTCCCCGCTGCCTGCCGCCGGCACCACGCGCACCGCCCGCTCCGGTCGGGCCGGCTGGGCTTGGGCCAGCTCCGGCTCGGCCAGCGCCCGCGCCGCGCCCTCCACGACCAGCACCGGCTCGGCGTACCAGGCCGACAGCCGGGGGCGGGGCAGCTCCGCGGGCAGCGCCGAGTCGGGCAACGGTGCCGATGACAGGCTGGCGAGTGCGGCCCGCAGTCGACTCGCCGCCCCCGCCCGGTCGCGCCACCACCCGTCCGGCCGGGAGCCGACCACGTTCGCGCCGTCGATGACGAGCGTGAGTCGCAGTCCGATCGCATCGCTCAGCAGGGGCCAGGACGCGGCGAAACCGGGATGCAACGCCAGTCGGACGACGTCCGCGCGTGCCACCCACCGCAGCTCCTCGCTCTCCGCGTCCTGCGGGGAGACGGCCAGGGCCTCCGCCGCCGAGGCCACCACGGTCGTGTAGGACCAGGTGCCGTGGTCGACGAGGAGTTCCGCCGACGGGCGTACGAGCGTGACGTCGAGCCCGGTCTCCTCGACGGCCTCGCGCAGCGCCGCGGCCAGCGCGCTCTCGGGGCGGTTCCGGGCGCCACCGGGCACCCCCCAGGTGCCGCCCTCGTGGCTCCAGGAGGCCCGGTGCTGGAGCAGGATCTTGCCCTGGGCGGCGAGCAGCAGCCCGGCGGCACCGAACCGGCCCCAGTGCCGCCGGCCGCAGGCACATGCGACCCAGCCGTCGCCGTCGCCGTGCGGCGCCATCGCCCTCCTCGGATCCGCGAGCTGCCTGGGCACCGTAGCCGGTCGCCGCGTCCCCACCGTGGCCGGGAGGCTCGCCGGACGGCGGCAGGCCGCGCTTTGCAGGGGGCGTGTAATCATTGGGAGGCGTGGAGGCGGGCGGTTGCGCATCGCCCGCCGTCCTCGCTCTCGGGGCGTCGCCGCGCATGCCAGTATCGCCGGCTCCCCAGCCCCGTCCGGGTCGTCGAGAGGTAGTGCGTGTCGCCGATTGACTTCTCAGGGAGGCGGCGGTCGACGCTCCCCCCGCTGCGGCGGGACCCGGTGACGCCCCCCCTGCTGACGTTCGTCCTGCACCCCGGCGTCCCCGGCCAGGGAGCGTCACCACGGGTCCGCGGGCCGCGTACGAGCGAGCCGACGTTGCGGAGAGGAGCGGGGACGTCCTCCTGCGCTTCCTCGTCGAGGAAGGGGTGACCGTGGTGGGCAGTGCCGAGGAGCCCCGGAGGGTCGCGGCGGCGAGTGCCGCGCGCAAACCCTCGTCCACCGCCGCGCTCAGCGAGGCCAGCAACGGCGAGCCCCACGCCGGCGGTGCCAACGGCAGCGGCGGAACTGCCAGGGCCGCGACGGGGAAGAAGAAGGCGAGCAAGGCAGCCGCGAGCGCGACCGCGGCGGGGCCGGCGGCGTCGGCAACGGCGAGGCTGGCCGGGGCGGGCGACGCCCTGGTGGGCGCCGAGGAGGTGCCTGCCGACGAGCTGGTCGCCGGGGTCCTGCCCGAGGCCGAGCTGGCGGTCGAGCCGGTGCCGGGTCAGGAGCCCGAGGAGTTCGTGCTCGCCGACGACGACGAGGAGGACGCGCCTGCCCAGCAGGTGGCTACCGCGGGCGCCACGGCCGATCCGGTCAAGGACTACCTCAAGCAGATCGGCAAGGTCGCGCTGCTCAACGCCGAGCAGGAGGTCGAGCTCGCGAAGCGGATCGAGGCCGGTCTCTTCGCCGAGGAGAAGATCCACTCGCCGGAGAAGCTCTCCCCCCGCCTGCGCCGCGAGCTCGACTGGATCGCCGAGGACGGCCGGCGGGCGAAGAACCACCTGCTGGAGGCGAACCTGCGGCTCGTGGTCTCGCTGGCCAAGCGCTACACCGGGCGCGGGATGCTCTTCCTCGACCTGATCCAGGAGGGCAACCTTGGGCTGATCCGGGCGGTGGAGAAGTTCGACTACACCAAGGGCTACAAGTTCTCCACGTACGCGACGTGGTGGATCCGCCAGGCGATCACCCGCGCGATGGCCGACCAGGCCCGCACCATCCGCATCCCGGTGCACATGGTCGAGGTCATCAACAAGCTGGCCCGCGTGCAGCGCCAGATGCTCCAGGACCTCGGCCGCGAGCCGACGCCGGACGAGCTGGCCACCGAGCTCGACATGAGCCCGGAGAAGGTCGTCGAGGTGCAGAAGTACGGCCGCGAGCCGATCTCGCTGCACACGCCGCTCGGTGAGGACGGCGACAGCGAGTTCGGCGACCTGATCGAGGACTCCGAGGCGGTCGTGCCGGCCGACGCGGTGTCGTTCACGCTGCTGCAGGAGCAGCTGCACTCCGTGCTCGACACGCTCTCCGAGCGCGAGGCCGGCGTGGTGTCGATGCGCTTCGGCCTGACCGACGGCCAGCCGAAGACGCTCGACGAGATCGGCAAGGTCTACGGGGTGACGCGGGAGCGGATCCGCCAGATCGAGTCCAAGACGATGTCGAAGCTGCGCCACCCCTCCCGCTCACAGGTGCTGCGCGACTACCTCGACTGACCCGGCCGCTGACGTCTCCGGAATGCGAAACGGCGGCGACCCCGGTCGGGGAGTCGCCGCCGCGCGTTGGTGGGCGGGTGAGGATCTCCGGTTTCGTCAGCGCTCGTCGGCGGGCGCGACAGCCGGGGTACCCGCGAGCCGGTCGGTCTCGTCCTGGATGTCACTAGCCACCTTGCGTAGCCCCTCGTCGTACTTCCGTGCGTGGTGGCCACAGAAGAGCAACTCGCTCCCCGACGCCAGGACCACGCGGACATAGGCCTGGGCGCCGCATCGGTCGCAGCGGTCGGCGGCCGTGAGCGGCTGCGCAGGCGCAAGAGCTGTGGTCACGTCGCCTCTTCTCCGTGTCGGTGTATCCGAGTCAACATCCAAGCAACTGCACTTCGTTCCCGCCCCTTGCCACTCGCCCGGTTCGCTGTCCGCGTACTGACGACGGGTCGGACGTACCGTGCTCGCGACCCGGCTAGTGCCCCGGGCGCCGCCGTCCATCCATCGGCGGCTCCGCCGAGTTCCGCTTCCTTCCCGACCACGAGTGTGCTCCTGGACCCATCTCCACCCGGACAGAGCAGGACCGTATCCCTCGTTCGGACCCCTCCGGCACCCCGGCGTCGCTGGGCGTGCCGGACCGGACCTGTCAGGGGGGCCACTAGCCTGGCGAGCGGTTTCTCCCGGTTCGGGTGAGAGGAGGTGCGGGGTGAGCGCGCAGCCGACCGGTGTGGCCCCGGGCAGGCCTGCGGCCTCGGCGCGGGCCGAGGCGCGCGGCAGCTACACCGCTCGGCACCTGTCCGTGCTCGAGGGGCTGGAGGCGGTCCGCAAGCGCCCCGGGATGTACGTCGGGTCCACCGACTCCCGGGGTCTCATGCACTGCCTCTGGGAGATCATCGACAACGCCGTCGACGAGGCCCTCGCCGGCTTCTGCACGCGCATCTCGGTCCGCCTGCGCGCCGACGGCTCCCTGGAGGTCGCCGACGACGGCCGGGGCATCCCGGTCGACGTCGAGCCCAAGACCGGCCTGACCGGAGTCGAGCTCGTCCTCACCCGGCTGCACGCCGGCGGCAAGTTCGGCGGCGGGTCCTACACCGCCTCCGGCGGGCTGCACGGGGTAGGTGCCTCGGTGGTGAACGCCCTGGCCGCCCGACTCGACGTGGAGGTCGACCGCGGCGGCAAGGTGCACACGATGAGCTTCCGGCGCGGCGTGCCGGGGGAATTCGCGGGCGAGGGGCCCGATGCGCCGTTCACTCCGGCGTCGGGGCTGCGGGTGACCGGCACGTGTAAGAAGACGGTGACCGGCACCCGGGTGCGGTGGTGGGCCGACCCGCAGATCTTCCTCGAGGGCGCGGCGCTCGCTCTGGAGGGGCTGCACGAGCGGGCCCGGCAGACCTCGTTCCTCGTTCCCGGGCTCGCACTCGTCGTGCGCGACGAGCGCGGCGACAACCTCGACAAGGTCGACAAGGTCGACGAGCAGGTCTTCCGCCACGACGGCGGCATCGGCGAGTTCTGCACCCACCTCGCGCCCGATCCGGCGGTGAGCGACGTGCTGCGGCTGCACGGGTCGGGGCACTTCCGCGAGACGGTACCCGTCCTCGACGAGCAGGGGCACCTGGTGTCCTCGGAGGTCGAGCGCGAGCTCGGGGTGGACGTGGCCCTGCGGTGGGGTGCCGGCTACGACACGGTGGTGCGCTCCTTCGTCAACATCATCGCGACGCCCAAGGGCGGCACCCACGTCGCCGGCTTCGAGCGCGCGCTCACCAAGACGGTGGGGGAGCAGCTGCGGGCCGCCCGGCTGCTGCGGGCGGCCGAGCCCGACGTCCTCAAGGACGACGTCCTCGAAGGCCTCACCGCCGTGGTGACCGTGCGCCTCGCCGAACCGCAGTTCGAGGGGCAGACCAAGGAGGTGCTGGGCACGTCCGCGGCCGCCCGCATCGTCGGCTCGGTCGTCGCCCGCGAGCTCAAGGCGGTGCTGGCCAGTCCGAAGCGCCACGACAAGGCGCAGGCGAAGGCGATCCTGGAGAAGGTGGCCTCCGCGGCGCGCACCCGGCTCGCCGCCCGCGCGCACAAGGAGGCGCAGCGGCGCAAGAACGCGTTGGAGAGCTCGTCCCTGCCGGCGAAGCTGGCCGACTGCCGCAGTGACGACCCCGGGCGCAGCGAGCTGTTCATCGTCGAGGGCGACTCCGCGCTGGGCACGGCGAAGCTCGCCCGCGACAGCGAGTTCCAGGCGCTGCTGCCGATTCGAGGCAAGATCCTCAACGTGCAGCGGGCGAGCGTGTCCGACCTGCTGAAGAACGTCGAGTGCGCCGCGATCCTGCAGGTGATCGGTGCCGGCTCCGGGCGCACGTTCGACCTCGACGCCGCGCGCTACGGCAAGGTCATCCTGCTGGCCGACGCCGACGTCGACGGCGCCCACATCCGCTGCCTGCTGCTGACCCTGCTCTACCGGCAGATGCGCCCCCTGCTGGAGGCCGGCCGGGTCTTCTCGGCCGTGCCACCCCTGCACCGCCTCGAGGTCGTGGGCGCCAAGAAACCCGAGGTGATCTACACCTACTCCGACGCCGAGCTGCGCCGGGTGGTGAGCGACCTGCAGCGCAAGGGCAGGAAGATCAAGGATCCCGTCCAACGCTACAAGGGCCTCGGCGAGATGGACGCCGACCAGCTCGCCGAGACGACGCTGCACCCCCGTCACCGCACCCTGCGCCGGGTCAACGTGCGCGACGCGCAGGCCGCCGAGCGGGTCTTCGACCTGCTCATGGGCAACGACGTCGCCCCCCGCAAGGACTTCCTGGTCGAGGGTGCCGCCGCTCTTGACCGCTCCCGCATCGACGCCTGAGGCTGCCCGGAGCCACCGTTCCTCGCGTCCGAACACGCGCAGTCTGGGGGCAGGCCATGCGACCGGAATTCCAGCCCGTGCCAGCGAGACGCCCGACGGCGGCGGTGGGCTTCGCCGGGCGATCAGCCCGCGGATGCTGCTCTTCTACATCATCGGGGACATCCTGGGTGCGGGCATCTACGCCATCAGCGGGCGCGTCGCCGGCCAGATCGGCGGGGCGACCTGGCTGCCCTTCCCCGTCGCGTTCGTCCTCGCCGCGCTGACCGCGGCGTCCTACGCGGAGCTGGTCGGCAAGTATCCGCAGGCGGCGGGAGCCGCGCTCTACACGCACAAGCGTTCCGCGTCCCGTTCGTCACGTTCCTCGTGACGTTCGCCGTGATGCTCTCCGGCATCACCTCCGCGAGCGCCGCCGCCCGCGCCTTCAGCGGCAGCTACCTCCGTACTTTCGTCGGCGCCTCCGCGTTTCCCGCGGCGCTGGCGACCCTGGTCGCGATCGGGTTCCTCGTGCTGCTCGCCACCATCAACTTCGCCGGCGTGCGCGAGTCGGTGAGGGTCAACCTCGGGCTCACCCTGGTCGAGCTCGCCGGGCTGCTGGTCATCATCGGCATCGGCGTCCTCGTCCTGCTCGGGCTGGGCAGCGGTCAGGACATCGACCCGGGACGCGCCTTCGAGTTCGACAGCGGGACGCGGACGCTGTTCCTCGGGATCATCGGCGGCACAGCCGTCGCGTTCTTCGCCCTGCTCGGCTTCGAGGACTCGATCAACATGGCCGAGGAGTGTCAGCGGCCCAGCCGCAGCTATCCGCGGGCTCTGTTCGCCGGCCTGACCATCACCGGCGTCGTCTATCTCCTCGTCGCTTTCGTCTCGTCGATGGTGGTGCCGACGCGAGAGCTGGCGACGTCGTCGGGCCCCCTGCTCGAGGTCGTCGAGCGCGCCGGGATCAACTTCCCACCCCGGCTGTTCGCCGCGATCGCCCTGCTCGCGGTGAGCAACACCGGCTGATGAACCTGCTCATGGCTTCGCGCCTGCTCTACGGCATGGCGAACCAGGGTGTGGTGCCGCGACCCCTCGGCTGGGTCCATGGCACCCGGCGCCCCCCGTGGGTGGCGATCGTCTTCACGACCGCGGTCGGTGCGGTGCTGGTCGCCACGACCAGCAACCTCGGCCCGCTGGCCGACACCACGGTGCTTCTCCTCCTGGGAATCTTCGCGATCGTGAATGTCGCCGTCCTGGTCCTCCGGCGCGACCCCGTCGACCACGAGCACTTCCGGACCCCGATCTGGGCGCCCATCGCCGGTGCGGTGACCTGCCTGCTGTTGGCCACCCCACTCACGGGCCGAGCGGGCAGTGTCTACCTCCGCGCCCTGGTGCTGCTCGGCATCGGCGTCGTCTTCTGGGTGCTCAACCGTCTGCTGGGCCAACGCGCCGAGGTGCAGCCGGAGCGCCTCGAGGTCTGAGAACGTGTTGAGTAACGCCGTCTTCAGGTCCATGGACGGCGTCCAGCTGGTTCCAGGCGTCGGGCCATCAGCCCGATCATCGACCATTTGGCCATCGCCTCGGAGTGCTCCGGACGCCGTTCG
>JALYMT010000293.1 GCA_030773555.1 Actinomycetota bacterium
CCCCTAAGGGGGGGCCACGGAGCCACGGTCCGTGGGCGGCGCTCAGCGGGTGTCATTCCACCTCCTCCTGGCCGTGACCGTGGCCCGCCCGGAAGGGCCGCACGGAGCGGTGCAGCGAGGCGCCGCAGGGTCCTGCTTCTCGGCCCACGTAGCCCTCGCCGACGAGGAGTTCGACCGCGTAGTCCTTGTGGACGTCCTTGCCGTGGACGGCGCCGCGCAGCGCCCGGGTGGACAGGCCTTCCCGGGCCTCCTCGAGCGCGAGGGAGACCGCCTCCATGAGGCGGGTGGGGCGGAACACCTCGGCGCTGTCCCGCGGCGGGTGCAGCTCGGCCAGGACCGACCCGTCTCGCTCGCTGCGCAGGTGCAGGTCGGCGAGCCACCCGTCGAGTGCGGCGCCTCGGACGGCACCAGGGCGGTCCTTGGAGATCCGCAGCCGGGAGATCCCGTGCAACCCCACCCCGAAGGGCCGCACGGCCTCCAAGGTGTAGGCCACGTCCACGCCGCTGACCTTGTGCTGCGAGCCGGACGCCCACCGCCCGCGGGTCTCCCGGTCCTTCACTGGGTGATCCAGCAACAACACCGACGCTCCGGTTAGCGCCAGCCGGCGAGGGAGCAGGCGGTAGAAGGTGCCGATGTCGGTGGCGGAGTTCATGTCCAGTCCGTGCAGCGCCAGGCCCTCGTTGAGCCCGTCGAACACGACGAGGGCCGGCGGGTCCTCCCGAACGTGCGGGGCCAGGTCCTCGACGGTCGCGCCGCTGAAGGGCTCCTGCGGCTGGACGTAGGTCAGGCCGGCCGCGATGTGCTCGCGGGGACAACCGAGGGCCAGGAGCCGGGAGCAGGCCACGTCCGGGGTCGACTCGAAATCGACGTAGAGCACGGGTCGGGCGGCGTTGATCTGCTCCATCGCGGCGACCAGGGCCAGCCAGCTCTTGAACGCCTCGGACTCCCCGATGACCAGGTGCAGCATCCCCGCGTAGAGCAGGGGGTGCCCGTCGTCGCGGCGCAGGCGCACCGGACGGGGCGGGGCGTAGTCGGCGGCGAGGACGGCGCGCAGGTCGACCGGCTTCCACGAGGACTCGGGCCGGTGAGCGCGCAGCGCCGTCACCGCGCTCATGCCGCGTCCTTGTCCCGATCGACCGCCCGCAGCGGAGCGCGCAGGCGAGCCGCGGCGGCCAGGACCGCGCGGTGCTCCCCGTCCAGCACGCCCAGCAGCACATCGGGATCCCCGCCCTCGGCGGCCTGCTGGACCCGCTCCCCGGCCTCATGCGCCCGGCGGAGAAGGGCGTGCTCCAGGACCACGGCGCGGTAGTGCTGCACGCTGGCCGGCAGCGGGCACGCGGCGGCCAGGTCGATCAGGAAGGCGCCCGGCTCCCGGTCTGCCGTGAACGGCCGAAGTCGGCCGGTGCGCCGGAGGTGGCCCAGCAGCGTCACCGGGTCGGCGGGGACGCCTTGGTCGACCAGCTCGACCATCGCGGCGAAGACGACCTGGTGTCGGGGATCGGTGAAGTCGTCCTCCATCACGCCGACCAGGGCCTCCGCCGCCCGGGGCGGGGCCAGCAGGAGAGCGCCGAGGAACGCCGCCTCAGCCTCAGGGCAGCCGATTCCGATCATGCGCTGACCGCCAGCGTCCGGCGCACCAGTTCCGACTCCAGCCCCGCAGCGCGCAGGTGCGCCAGGGCGAGTCGGGCTCCTCGGCGCTCACGGGCGGCGGCGAGGTCATCGGTGAGTTGTCCTACAGCGGGCGTCGCGTGGGTCGTGACCATCTCGACCGTGGTGGAGCCGGTGCTGTCGGGGCACCGGCTCCAGTCGCCTTGAGGGAGGCTCACGTCGCCTCCACGGCCTGCTGCTCCAGCCAGCGCTCCACGTCTACACGGCGGTAGCGAACGTGACGGCCGATTTTGTAGTAGCGCGGGCCTGTGCGAGCCGAGTTCCAGCCGTACACCGTCTGGACCGGCACCTCGACCAGTGCTGCCAGCTCCTCCGGACCTCCGAGGAAGTCCGCCGCGTCTGCGTCCACCTACCCGTACCTCCAAAGATGGGGTTATACCGGTACAACTTGGGGCGCCGAGGTCAGGATGCCACAAGGGTCGACAGACTGCAAGTTGTTTCGGTAGACTCCCAACATGGGAACACGAAGTGTCAGCCGGGGACCGACCTCAGAGCGCGTGGCCGAGAACATCCGGCAGCTGAGGGCGGCGCGGCAGCTCAGCATCGAGGATCTCGCCAGCCGGCTCACCGAAGCCGGCCGGCCCATGCTCCCTACGGCCGTGGGGAAGATCGAACGGGGCGAGCGACGAGCCGACGTGGACGACCTCGTGGCCTTCGCTTTGGCGCTGGCAGTGAACCCGTCGCGGCTGCTGCTCGACAGCGAAGGCGGGGAGAAGCAGGTGGCCCTAACTTCCCAATCCGCCTACCCGTCGTGGATCGCCTGGCAGTGGGCAGACGGCCTCGTGGCGCTGCCTACTGCAGCCGAGGCGGAAGAGGGGTCCATCGACGAGGAAGCCGAGGAGGACTTCCTCCGTCACGCGCGGCCAGCGCTGTCACGCCGGATTCGCAGTCATCCCGCCGCCGTGTGGGCGGGGCGCCTGCGCGGCGACGTTGACCGGCTCGTTCGTCACCTCCGCGACCGTCGACCCGTCTACCAGCTGTACCTGGCGAACGCCCGCCGACACCTGGAGCGTCTATCCGGGGAGATCGACGAGCTGGAGCGGCAGGCAGCAGACGACGAGGCGGGGGCCCGGCAATGAGTGTTTCCCGACGCCGAGGACTCCGGCCGGGGAGCCTTGGACGCCCTGCTGCGCCGCGACCAAGAGCTTGAAGAGGAGATCAACTGATGGAACCGGTCTTCCAGGTCATGCCCGCGCTGGACGCGGAAGAGATCGCGGCGCTGGAGGTGGACATCGCCGAGCGCGGCGTCGTAGTCCCGATAGTCGTCGACCAGCACGGCCGGGTGCTCGATGGGCACCATCGCCGGGCCATCGCGGCGCGAATGGGGGTCGACTGCCCCACGGAGGTCCGGCACGTGGCCGACGACGACGAAGCCCGTAGTACGGCGCTGGCCCTGAACCTGGCCCGGCGCCACCTGACCCGCGAGCAGCGCCGACAGTTGATCGCGGCCGAGATCGCCGCTCGGCCGGGAGACTCGGACCGGGCCATCGCCCGGCGGTTCGGGTGCAGCCCCTCGACGGTCGGTGCCGTGCGCCGCGAGGTGTCTAAGTTGGACACCGCACCCCCTGCGGCCGCGGCCGATGCTGCGCTCACCGACGAGGAGCGCCAAGAGCTGGCCCGCCGCGAAGACGTCATCAGGAAGGCCCTCAACGAGCTGGATGACTCCGTGCTGGCCGCGATCCACGGCGGCGTGCATCCGGCGTTGATCCTCGCCATGATGCAGCGGCTCCTGCGCGATCTGCCTGGGCCGCGCCTCGACGACGGACGGTCGATCGTGGAGCCGGTGTTTCGGCCGCAGATGGACCTGCTCGCCGATCTCACTGCCGACGCTGGCCGGAGCTGACCCAGCCCTCTTGTGCCCTCCCTGTGACCTGATCTCGGCCGCCCTAAGCGTTTGCGCAGGTCAGCGCAAGGGCGGCGGACGAGTCGGCCTGTAAGCCGGGTTCTGTGCACCCGCCTAGCGGCGGGCCGGCGACCATCCATCTGGGGCTGCCGTCGCCGACAGCCTCGTGCGGCCTACCCGCAGGCTCGGACGGGCCGTCCTCGAGCGCCTGCGCAGGCCGGAAGCATGCTCCCGGCCCTCTTGGCCTTGCTCCGGGTGGGGTTTACCGAGCCATCCCCGTCACCGGGAATGCTGGTGGTCTCTTACACCACCGTTTCACCCTTACCGCTGCGTCGGCAGCAACCGGTGCGGCGGCGGTCTGTTTTCTGTGGCACTGTCCCGCGGGTCACCCCGGGTGGGTGTTACCCACCACCCTGCCCTGTGGAGCCCGGACTTTCCTCGACGAGCCGCGTGCAGCTCGCCGCGGCCGCCCGGCCGGCTCGTCCGCCGTGGGCTCAGCCTAGCTCCGCTCCATGATCTGGGAGCTCTGCACCCGCTATCCGCGGGCGATCCTCCCGGATCACGGGGCGGCGGGCGCGGCGGGGGCAGCGGCCAGCGCGAACCGCACGGTGCGGGCCCGTGGATCGGCCTCGACCAGGCGCACCCGCACGTGCTCCCCCAGCGGCGGCGCCCCCTCGCACCGCCCGCGTACGGCGGGCTCGCACAGCTGCACCACGCCACCACCGTGGTCGTCGACGTCGACGACCACGGCGTCGAACTCCTGCCCGATGGCGCTCTCCAGCACCACGGCCTCGACGAGGTTGAGGCACTCCCGCTCGAGGGTGGCCGCCCGGCGCTGCGCCTCGGCCATCTCCGTGGGCAGGGCCGCCAGCGCGGCCTGCACCCAGTCGGGTGGCTGCCCGCCGGCGCACAGGGCCAGGCACACCTCGCCGGCGTACCGGTCGACGAGCCGGCGCAGCGGCGCGGTCACGTGGGCGTACGGCGCGCCCAGGGCGGCGTGCACCGCCTGCTCGGGCAGGCCGCCGTCGAAGGCGGTGTAGCCGGCGCCGCGCAGCAGCCGGGTGGCGAGCGTCAGGGCCGCGGCCGCCTCGGGACGCGCCGGGTCCAGGCCCGAGACCACCTCGCCGTACGACGCGCCCTCCGGCCAGGCGACACCGAGCGCGAGCGCGCTGCGCCGCAGCGACGCGACCGCCTCCTCCGGCGCCGGGGGCAGGGTGCGCAGCAGGCCGACGCCGGCCTCCAGCATGAGCGCGGCGGCGGCGGTGCCGGTGAGCAGGCTGATCTGCGCGTTCCAGCCCTCGACCGGCAGCGGGGCGCGGAAGTGCAGGCGCGGCCGACCGCCCTCGACCTCGACCTCCTGCTCCGGCGTCGGCAGGTCGACGGCT
>JALYMT010000294.1 GCA_030773555.1 Actinomycetota bacterium
GTCGCGCGCCGCTCCCAGTTCCTGACCGGTGCGCTCCTCGGCGCCTCCCGGCGACCGGCGCTGCGCTCGCGCCTCGTGCCGGCGGCCGCGCGGGCGCCCCGGGCGTTCCGGTTGGCCGTCGACGCCCTCGCCTGACCGCCGGTCAGCCGAAGTCCTCGGCGCCGTCGGCCCGGGCGCCGACCGCCTGGCGGAGGGGGGCCAGCGGCGGCAGCCAGCGTCCCTCGGGTGGCAGGTTGTCGAGCCGCGCGCGGGGGAGCGGGGTGAGAAACGCGTCGGGCAGGTCCTCGAGGTCCTGGAAGCGCAGCCGGCCCGAGACCTGGGCGTAGGTCGTCTCCTCGGCGAAGCCGAGCACCGTGACCTCGACCTCCTCGGCGGCCAGCTTCTCCAGAGGTTCGCGGAACAGCCGGCTGTCGCCGCTCGCGACCACGAGGCCGCGCAGGTCGGCCTCGGCGCCCCGCCGGTGCACGTGCCCCAGCATGTCCTCGTCGATGTCACTGCCGGAGAGGCGTGGCTTGACGAAGACGGAGTAGCCGTAGCTGCGCAGCATCTTGACCCAACCGGCCATCCGGCCGGCGGCCCCCTCGGGCACGTTCGCGAAGACGCAGGCCTCGACCTCCTCGTCGGGCGCGGCCTGGGACACCAGCCAGCGGGCGACGGCCTCGAAGCGCGGCCGCTCATCGCCCCGCGGCTGGCGGCCCAGCAGGCCGGTCAACGCCATGTCCATGTTGGGCGCGTCCCAGACGAGGAGCCGCAGGTCGGCGCGCGTCGTACCGGTCATCGGGAGCCCGTCCCTGACGTCACTGCTCGCTCCTCACGATCCGGCATCGCCCGATCCGGCATCGTAGGCGCGCTTCGGGACGGGGAGCTCGCGATCGCGGTGGCTGGCCGGGATCAGACCTCGACCCGCCAGAGCGGCTCGCTCGTCGGGGCAGCGGACCCGCCGGCGGGCTCCACGGTCATGGCCAGGCGGTCCTCGGGGCGCAGTCCGGCGACCAGGAGGGTGGCGGAGCCGTTCTGGGTGCTCAGGACGCCCGCCGAGCGGACCCCGCCCGGGCTCACCACCCAGAGCTGGTAGGCGCGGTCGGCGGGCAGCGGCGCCAGGTCCTCGGCCAGCACCAGCGCCTCTGTCCCCGCGACGACCGCGGTGCCCGACCCCGTACCCGTCGTCGCCGGGGCACCCACGGTCTGCCGGTTCGGATCGGTCACGATGCGCTCCACCCGCTGCGCCGATGCGGTGAGGCCGTCGATGCGGCGCTGCTGGCTGACCAGGGCCGCGCCGAGCCCGAGGCTGAGCACCAGCAGGACCGAGGCGGCGGCGGCCAGCAGCCTGCTGGGGACGGCTCCCGCGACGGTCCGTCGGTGCGTTCCCTCGCTGGTCGGGGGTAGCTGACGTACGCGGGCGATGTGCGCGAGGACCCGCGCCCGCAGCTCGGCCGGCGGCGGCTCGGCGGCGGCGAGCCCGAGGTGGGCAGCGGTCTCGGTGAGCTCCCGGACCTCCGCGGCGCACGAAGGGCACTCGCGCAGGTGGCGGGCGTAGGACTCCTGCTCGTCCAGCGGCAGCGCGTGCAGGGCGTAGGCCGCGGTGTCGTTGGAGAAGTGGTCGGTCACGTCGTGACCCCGAGGCAGTCGCGCAGCCGGATCAGGCCGTCGCGCAGCCGGGTCTTCACCGTGCCGAGCGGGACCTGGAGCAGGCCCGCGACCTCGCGGTAGGTGTAGCCGGAGTAGTAGGCGAGCGCGACGCTCTCGCGCTGGAGGTCGGTCAGCGACCCCAGGCAGCGCCGCACCTGCTCGGCCTCCAACCGCTGCTCGACCTGGGTGGCGACCACGTCGTAGGCGGGCTCGTGCGACAGCTGGGCGACGCGATCCTCCCGGTCGATCGAGGACTGGCTAGCCCGCACCCGGTCGATTGCCCGGCGGTGGGCCATGGTCAGGATCCATGTTGTGGCGTTGCCCCGCTCCGCGTCGAAGCGGCTCGCCGTGCGCCACACCTCCACCAGCACTTCCTGAGCCACCTCCTCCGACTGGGCCGTGTCCCGCAGGACCCGGCGGATCTTCCCGAAGACCGTCCCCGCCATCCGGTCGTAGAGCTGCTCGAAGGCCTCCACCTCGCCGCGGGCGACGTCGCGTACCAACGAGTCCAGGCTCCGCGGCCCGCTGACTTCGTCTCCTGTCCGGTCAGCGTCGCCCTGGCCGCCATCAGGAACCGGACGCAGTCGTCTCGTCATGCTGGTCATCCTTGCCCGTCTGCAGGAGGAATTCGCGGCCGATTCCGATCGGGCTTGGTCAGCGGGCTTCCGGCGGCCAGAACCACTCGTACGGGCCTAGGAATCGAGCGCGCACCCCCGCCCGTCAATGGAGGGTGATCAAGCACTTCTCGTCGTGATCGAGCAGTTGTCGTCGTGATCAAGCACGTGTGGCGATGATCGTGCAGTTTCCGCGGTGCCAGCCACTGGCCGTGCGGCGCCTTGGCAGGCTTGGACGCCGGTCGACCGCGCCGGTTGCCGCGAGGAGCGGACTCAGCAGGCTCCTAGGTCCGGCCCGCGGACTCCTGGGCCTCGGCCAGGGTGGGCTCCCGGCCCATCCAGTCGGCGGGGTAGACGGCGAAACCCGCCGCGGCGGCCGCCCCCAGGACCTGCTGATCGTCGTCGACGAGGACGTCGACCGGGCGCTGCCGGGCTAGTGTCCGCAGAACCTCGAGCTTGACCACCCGCGCCGGCCGGAAATCGCCGTAGCGGCGCATCCGCAGCGATCCCCCGGGCAGCCCGGCGGCGTGCAGCCAGGCGACGGTGTCGTCGTGGCAGCGCTCGGGCCGGCCGGTCAGCCACACCACGTCGTGGTCAGCGGCCAGGCGGCTGGCCACCGCCGCACCCTCCGGAAGCACCGGGTCGCGGGTCGCGGCGGCAAAGAAGGCGTCCCAGTCCTTGGGGCGAGCCTGCAGGTGGTACAAGCGGTGCCGCACGTCGGCGACGACGCCGTCGATGTCGATCACGGCGTAGGGCTGGACCGAGGGCACGACGACCAGCGTAGACCCCGCTCGTCACGCCGCGCCCGCGTCCGCGGGCACGGGTCGACCTGGCTGAGGGTCGAGCCGTGGCGGTCCTTGCGGACGTGGAGCTGGACGGGGATGCGTGTGCGCAACTCGGCCACGTGACTGACCACGCCGACGGCGCGGCCGCCTGCGCGCAGGGCGTCGAGCACGTCGAGGACCTCGTCGAGGGTGTCGGCGTCGAGGCTGCCGAAGCCCTCGTCGACGAAGAGGGTCTCCATCGGCACGGCCCCGGCCTCCGCGGTCACCACGTCCGCCAGCCCGAGCGCCAAGGCCAGGGAGGCGACGAAGCTCTCGCCGCCGGAGAGGGTGGTGGTGTCGCGGTCCAGCGCAGTCCAGGCGTCACGCACCGAGAGACCCAGACCCGAGCGGCCCCGGCCCCGGCTGCCGCTGTCCGTGTGGACCAGGGTGTAGCGCGCGCCGGACATCTGCAGGAGGCGGACGCTGGCAGCCGCCGCGACCTGCTCCAGTCGCGCGGCGAGCACGTATGCGGACAGGCGCATCCGCAGGCGGTTGTCGGCCGCGGTGCCCTCGACCAGCCGGGACAGCGCGGTGACGGTGGCCGCCCGCTCCCGCAGCGGCCGCAGCCCTTCGAGCTTGTGGGCCAGCTCGACCACCCGCCGCTCCAGGGCGCCGGCCACCCGCTCTGCGGCCCGTCGCTCGCCGCCCGTGACGGCCAGCACCTCCTGAGC
>JALYMT010000295.1 GCA_030773555.1 Actinomycetota bacterium
CGCGCTCAACCAGTTCGAGGTCATGTTCCCCGGCCGGCTCGACCTCCGATGACCCGTCCCACCCACCACTGACCCCACCTACCATCAGCAGGAGATCGCGGGCTTACACAGAAGCGCTGACACCCCCGATCGAGGCGCTGCACGCCGTCTCAGCCCGGCTCGGCGGGCTGCCCAAGCGGTGGCGCTTCGACCGGATGGCGACCGTCTGCCATCCGGGCTCGGGCCGGCTGAGCGCCTCGTTCGCCGCGGTCGCCAAGCACTACGGCGTGCACGTCGACATCTGCCCCTCCAGGCACGGCAACCGCAAGGGCAGCGTGGAGAAGTCCAACCACAGCGCGGCGCAGCGCTGGTGGCGCACCCTGCCCGACGAGCTGAGCGTCGCGCAGGCCCAGGCGTCGCTGGACGCGTGCTGCGCCCGGGTCGGCGACGCCCGCCTCCGCCGGCGCGAGGGCGAGCGCACCACGGTCGGTGCGATGGCAGCAGCCGAGCCGCTCACGCCGCTGCCACCGGCGTTCACCGCGACTATCACCGTCGAGCGGGTGGTGAGCTCGCAGGCGTTGATCGCCTACCGCGGCAACCGCTACTCCGTCCTCCCCGGCCTGGCCGGGACGACGCTGACCGTCAGCCACCGGCTCGGCGAGCACGTCCTGGACATCGCCACCCCGGCCGGAACGGTGTTGGCCCGCCACCACCGCGAACCCGACGGAGCCGGTGTTCTGGTCCGCGACACCGTGCACGTCACGGCGCTCGAGACCGCGGTGCTCGCCGCGTTCGACACCAGCAAGGCGTGCGGGCGCAAGCTCCGCCGACCACCCTCACCTGCCGCACTCGCCGAGGCCGAACAGCTACGCCAACCCGCTCCCGACGAGCGCGAGGTCCTCGTCGACCTCGCCCGCTACGCCGAGGCGGCCCGAACCCGCCAGCTCGCCCCGTGAGCGCCCAGACGCCGGCTCCGAAGACCGGTGAGCAGGCCGGCGCCTACCAGCGGCTGCGCGCGCACCTGGCCTACCTCAAGCTCTCGACCGCCGCCGAGCAACTGCCCGAGATCCTCGACGCCGCCCGCCTCGAGAAGCTCAGCCCCACCGCAACGCTCGAGCGGCTGCTCCAAACCGAGGTTTGCGCGACCGAACAACGCCGGCTGGCCGGCCGATTGCGCTTCGCGAGCCTGCCCGCGCCCTGGACCCTGGAGGACCTGGACTTCGATGCCAGCCCCGCGCTGGACCGCACGCTCATCAACGACCTGGCCACCCTGCGGTTCATCGACCAAGCCCGCAACGTCCTGCTCGTCGGACCCCCCGGCGTCGGGAAGACCCACATCGCCATCGGCCTCGCGCGCAAGGCCGCCGAAGCCGGCTACCGCACCTACTTCACCACCGCCGCCGACCTCGCCGCCCGCTGCCACCCCGCCGCCATCGAAGGCCGCTGGGCCACCACCATGCGCTTCTACGCCGGCCCCACCCTGCTGGTCATCGACGAACTCGGCTACCTGCCCCTGCCCGCCGACGCCGCCGCCGCGCTGTTCCAGGTCGTGTCCCAGCGGCACCTCAAGACATCGATCATCCTCACGACCAACCGGGGCATCGCCAGCTGGGGCGTCGTCCTGGGCGACGACATGCTCGCCGCCGCGATGCTCGACCGGCTCCTGGACCACAGCGTCGTCATGCACCTCGATGGCGACAGCTACCGCCTGCGCTCCCACCACGCCCGCGCCGACACCCTGCGACAAGCCGTGCGCCGCGACCTCTGAAGCACTACCCTCACCACCGCTCAGGGTGAAGACTTTCGATGAGCAACCCCGAGGAGATTCGCCGAGCGTCATCAGCATCCGGCCCTGGAGCCCTGACCGTCCCCAGAGCCTCCTCCGTCACGTCAGAGCCTCCGTCTCACTCCGCTAAGCCCCTCCCTTCCAGTCTTCGGACTGGCAAGGGAGGAGCTCCTTCTCGCGTCTCGGGGGTACCGTGGGGGCATGGCCTCGCCCGCTGATCGCAAGCTGACCTCAAGGGAGACTAGAGCGCTCCTCGGGCAGATTCGCGACGTCGTCCAGCGGGGCTTCGAGCGGGTCGCCTGGATCGAGTCGAACACCCGCCGAGCCCCCGAGCTGACACAGGAGCAGCGGGCGCTGGCGGAGTCCCTGCACGCCCGCCACACCCGGCGCAAGGGCTAGCGCCACTCCACCCGCAGCCGCTGGGGCCGGAAGCGTCCGGGAGTGCCCGGGTCGCAGTCCACCCGCACCAGGAAGCTCTCCACCACCCGCCGCCGCTCCCAGAGTGGCAGCCTGGGCCACAGCTCCCCGAGGTCGCTCCTGCGGGGCAGCGAGGACACTTGCTGCCGGGCGCGGAGCTGAGCCAGGGCTGAGCGGGCCTCGGCGAGCCGCTGGCGGACCCTGGCGCCCGCCCGGCGCATCTCCAGGGGGTCGGAGTCCGGGTCGTCGGCGTAGGCGTCGGAGAGGTCCACGAGCCACCGCTCGTCGCGCTCGATGGCGGCGAGCACCTCGGCCTCCTCGTCGTCCTCCACCTCGACGGGCTTGACCTCGTCCATCCGCCCGAGCACCAAGGAGGAGATCAGGTCGTCGGAGTCCCTCGCGCCGACGGTGACCCCGTTGCACCCACCCTCAGCCTTCGGGGGGCAGACATACTTCTGCCTCGCCGCGCTGCCCCGCGGGCGCATCCGGCTGCCGCAGCGACCGCAGTGCAGCATCCCGGTTAGCAGGTGAACCCGGGCATTCGAGGTGCCCGTCCTCCTCGCCCGGTCCCCCAGGACTGAACGGAGCTGACGGTGCTCGTCCTCGGTGATGATGGCGGGCCAGACGGCCTTGCCCACCACCTCACGGCGGCGCTCCTTGAGCCCGGCGATGCGCCCACTCATCAGCATCCAGCGCAGCGCCTGGACCCGTCCAGGGACCCCCCGTCGAGGTCGTAACGCCCGCCTCGTTCCAGCGCCGCGTGACGGCCCGCAGCGGAGCTCCTGAGGCCACCTCCCGGATCAGCTTTGCCTCGGCCTCGTCAATGCTCACCCGGTCGGGTAGGAAGCCGAACGGCCTCGGCCCTCCGTTGGTGACCTTCCCTGCAGCGGCCAGCTCGTCGAGCTTGCGCCGGATGCGCTCGGCCTTGTGCTCGCTCTCGAAGTTGGCCCACGCGGTCACCGTGCGAGCGGTCGCCCGACCAGTGGGAGTCCCGAGGTCGAAGTGCCCGGCGGTCACCGTGGCCACCTTGGCCTTGGCCTGCTCGACCACGTCGATGAACCACTCCAGGTCCTTCGGACGGCGCACTAGTAGTGCTTGGTTAGGTCTTACATCGGTGTGCTTCGTGGTGCTGTCATCGGGAGATGACACCGGAGGAGCTGGCCGGGGTGCGTGCCCGGTTGGAGGAGTTCGCGGCGGAGATGTTCGTCCCGC
>JALYMT010000296.1 GCA_030773555.1 Actinomycetota bacterium
CGGCGAGCGCTGCAAGGTCCAGAACTACGCCAACCTGTTCGCCGGCGCCCGCCTCGAGGACGGGGTCTTCGTGGGGCCGCTCGCCTGCCTGACCAACGACCGCTTCCCCAGGGCCGTCACCGTGGAGGGTGCCCTCAAGGACGGCGAGGACTGGACCGTCGACGGCATCGTCGTCCGTACGGGGGCCAGCATCGGCGCCCGGGCCGTGGTCCTTCCCGGCGTCGAGGTCGGCGCCTGGGCGCTGGTGGCCGCCGGCGCGGTCGTCACCCGCGACGTGCCGGCACACGGGGTGGTCGCCGGCAATCCGGCGCGGCTCGTCGGCTGGGCCGGCCGCTGCGGCCACGTCCTCGACGACGTGGCCTGGGCGGCTACGAGCGACTGCCCGGTCTGCGGGGCGGTGCTGCGATGAGGCTGCCCATCTCCGCGCCCGCCCTGGGGGCGGAGGAGCGGGAGGCCGTCGCGGCCGTCGTCGCCGGGGGGCAGCTGGCTGCCGGCCCGCAGGTCACCGCGTTCGAGCGGGAGTTCGCCGAGTTCTGCGGCGCCGCGCACGCCGTCGCCGTCTCCTCGGGAACGGCGGCCCTGCACCTCGGGCTGGTCGCCGCCGGCGTGCGGCCCGGGATGCGGGTCGCGGTTCCCACGTTCACCTTCGCCGCCACGGCCAACGCCGTGCTCGCCGCAGGGGCCGTCCCGGTCTTCGTGGACGTCGGCGACGACTGCTGCGTGGGTCTCGAGCAGCTCGAGGCTCCGCACGTCGGCGCGATCGACGCGATCGTCCCGGTCCATCTGTACGGCCAGCTGGCCGACCTGCCGCGGCTGCGGGCGTGGGCGGCCGAGCGCGGTGCCGTGGTCATCGAGGACGCCTGTCAGGCGCACAGCGCCCGGGACGCGTCCGGCGCGCTCGCCGGTGCCCAGGCTCCGGCGGCGTACTCGTTCTACGCGACGAAGAACATGACGACCGGCGAGGGTGGGGCGCTCGTCACCTCCGACGACGGGGTCGCGGAGTCGGTGCGCCTGCTGCGCAATCACGGCATGCGGGTGCGCTACGAGCACGAGCGTTTCGGGCTCAACCTGCGGCTGACCGACCTGCAGGCGGCGATCGGGCGGGTGCAGCTACGGAGACTTCCGGAGTTCACCGCTCGCCGACGTGCCAACGCGGCCGCGTACGACGAGCTGCTCGCCGACCGCACGCCCCTGCGCCGGCACGCCGAGGGCCACGTCTTCCACCAGTACGTGGTCCGGGTGCCGGCACGGAACGCCGTGCGTGCCGCCCTCGCCGCAGCAGGCATCGGGGCCGACGTCTACTACCCGATCCCTCTACACCACCAGCCCGCCTTCGCCGCCTACAGCACAGGTATCGTCCTGCCGCGTGCGGAGCGGCTCGCGCAGGAGGTGCTCGCGCTGCCCGTGCACCCCGGCGTGACGACCGAGGACGCCCGAGGTGTCGCCTCGGCACTCCTTCAGGCGCTCCGGCAGGTGGAGCGGGCGGCGTGAGGCTGCCGGCGGCACGGCAGGCCCCTAACGACGGGCACCTGCTGCGCGCGGCGGTGGTGGGCGCGGGCAGCATGGGGCGCAACCCGTGCGCGTCCTCGGCGAGCTCGACGGCGTCGACCTCGTCACCGTCGTCGACGCCGACCCCGGCAACCTGCGCGCGGCGCTGCGGGGGCGTACGGACGTCGAGGGCTTCGCCGACGTCCTCGGCCTGCTCGCCGGCCCGCATCGACCCGACCTGGCGGTCGTGGCCACGCCCACCCGCACGCACGCCGCCGTCGCGGCGCAGCTGCTCGAGGCAGGCGTCTCCTGCCTCGTCGAGAAGCCCCTGGCTGTGACCCGGTCGGAAGGCGAGCACCTCGTGTCGCTCGCCCGGGACCGGGGGCTGCAGCTCGCCGTCGGGCACGTCGAGCGCTTCAACCCCGCGATCCAGCAGATGCACGCCCGGCTCGGCCGCGGCGAGGGCGGATCAGTGCACCTGCTGACGGCCCGCCGCACCGGCCCCTTCCCGGCCCGGATCCAGGACGTGGGGGTCATCACCGACCTGGCGACCCACGATGTCGACGTCATGCACCTGCTCACCGGCTCGTCCGTGGTCCGCCTCCACGCGGAGTCGGCCCGTCGCGTCGCCGAGAGCCACGAGGACCTCTTCGCTGGGACCTTGCGCTTCGCCAGCGGGCAGATCGGTCTGCTCGACGTCAACTGGCTCACGCCCTTCAAGACGCGCGAGCTCACCGTCGTCTGCGAGCGGGGCACCTACGTGGCCAACTACCTGACCCAGGAACTCACGTTCTACGAGAACGCGAGCGGGGCGGGCGGCTGGGAATCCCTGGCCCTGATCACCGGCGTCACCGAAGGCGACATGGTGCGCTATGCCGTCCGGCGCGCCGAGCCGCTGCGGGCCGAGCTCGAGGCCTTCGCCGCCGCGGTCCGCAGCGGCGAAGCCGGGACCTGTGTTAGCGGTGCCGACGCGCTGGCCACCCTGGACGTCGTAGCCGGTCTGGTGGAGTCGGCGGCGTCCGCAAGGCTCTCCGATCGGACCATCGCGTAACGGAGCGGGACACTTTGGATGCGCTCAGCATCGGCACGGCTATCATCGGACGCCCTGGCTCGCCATGGAAGGGAGGGGCCAGATGCTGGTCCTCAGCCGGCGTGCCGGCGAGAGCGTCATGATCGGCCACGACGTTGTCGTCACCGTGCTCGAGGTCCGCGGCGACGTCGTCCGGGTCGGGATCTCGGCGCCACGGTCGGTGCAGGTGCACCGCGAGGAGGTCTACGCCGAGCTCCAGGCGGCCAACCGGGCCTCCGCCGCCTCACCTGATCAGGCGGTCGACGCCCTGGCCAACCGCCTGCGCGGCGAGACGAAGGACTGACCCTCCCCAACCCCTCGAGACCGGCCGTCTCTCGACCTCGAGAAGCTTTGTCTTCTCGTGGATGTTCCGGGAGACGTCCGGGACCGAGGAGGAGCGATGAGCAGGTCAGCCGCGCCGGCGACCGCGCTGCCGAAGGCGGCGACGGTGCTGCGCTGGGCGCCGCTCCCGGCGCCCTGGTCGTCAGCTCCGCCCTGGTCTTCACCGCCTCGCACGCGGCCTTGACCGCCACCACGGCGAACGGCCCGAACACCTGGAGCGCGGGCACGGTCGCGATCAGCGACGACGACACCGGCTCGGCCATGTTCACGGCGACCGCGCTGCGGCCCAACGACACCGGCAACAAGTGCATCCTCGTCACCTACAACGGCTCGCTGGCCGCCTCGGTCAAGCTCTACGCCGCCGCCACGGGCACGCTGGGGACGTACCTGGACCTCACCGTCCAGAAGGGCACGGGCGGCTCGTTCGCGAACTGCACCGGCTTCACCGGCGCGGCGATCTACACAACGAGGTCGCCGACTCCACCCCCCTCCAGCCGAGCCACGTACGCGGGCTGGCCCGCCTCCGCGTGCCGTACGTGGGCCTGCCGCACGTGTGGTGAACGGCGCAGCGTCACTCGAGCGCCCTGGCGTGGCTGGCGCTGACGGCCCTGGCCGTCGTCCTGGCCGCGAGCGAGCCCGGCCGCCCGGCCTCCCTGCCGCGCCGGGTGCTGCGCCGCCTCCTGCCGGACCGGTGGCGCCGCCGCTCACCGGCGACCGCCGCCGTGGCCGTCCTCCTGGTCGTCGGGCTCGGCGCGCAGGCGAACCGGCCGACGGCCGCGTACGCCGCCTTCCGGGAACCACGACCGACACGATCAACTTCACGAACTCGACGATGACGCAGACCGGCAACGCGATCAGCATCGTCCTCGGCACCCAGAACGCCGTGCCCACCACGGTGACGACGGCCGCGGCCCTGAGCTGGGCGCCGAGCGCCACCGCAGTGGACGCTGCGGGCAACGCGTGCACCGCGACAGCAACGGCCGAGCCGGCGCCCGACGACGCGAACTTCTGAGCGCCGGCGTCGCCCGGAAACGCATGATCAACACCAGAAGCGCGCGATCACCGGGGGATGAGTGCTGCACAGTGATCGACGTCGACGTATCCCTGCCGCCATGCGGCGTGCCGACCCGGGAACGTCGATGTCGATCTTCTGGCGAGGGGCTAGAAGGCCAGGACGAAGGAGAGGCGGCCCTGGCCGTACCCGGCGAGGGTGACGTCGAGGTCGAGCCGGCCGCCGTGGCCGCGGATGGTGGTCGACACGTCGGTGGCGGCACCTGGCCCGGGGAGTACGCGGCGTAGAGCCGCAGGTGCGGCGAGCCGGGGGTGTTGAACAGCGCCGAGAGGATGTTGAGCACCTCGGTGAAGTTGTCTTTGATCGTCGCGGGCAGCGTGCCGTCCTCGATCGCGGCCTCGGCACCGCCCGGGGGCACCAGGCCGATCGCGGCACCCAATGTAGGCGGCGAGCCTGAGGTCGGCGACGGCGATCGCGGCCATCTTGGCGCTGTCGTCGACGAAGACGCCGATGCTGATGCCGATGGGCTTGTCCGGCTCCACCGGGGCCGAGGGCGCCATGGTGACGTCCTTGCCGAGGAGGTCCGTGAGCATGTCGCGGACGTCCTTGATGCTGGGCAGCGTGGTGGTGGGCATGATCGCTCCTGGGAGAGGGGGAAGCCGCGTCAGCCGAGGACGGGCTGGAGGACCTCCTGGAAGGCCTCGGGGGTGAAGGGCTTGGCGATGAGGAACATGGCGCCGGCCTTCTCGGCCCGGTCGCGCATCTCGGGGGAGCCCTCCGAGGTCACGAAGCCGAAGGGCACCGCGCTGCCCGTGCCGCGCAGCTGCTGGAGCAGCTCGATGCCGGTCATGTTGGGCATGTTCCAGTCGGAGAGCACCAGGTCGGGCTTCTCGCTCTGCACGAGGTCGAAGGCCTCCCGCCCGTCGCTGGCCTCCACCAGGTCGTGGCCGCTGAAGCCCGCCTGGCGCAGGGTGCGGGTGACGATCTGGCGCATCACCTTGCTGTCGTCGGCGATCAGGATCTTCATGACGCGTCCTTCCTCGTGCTGGTCCCGCGGCCCATCCAGACCGTCAGCGTGACGGGCTCGCCCCGCCAGGCCATCTCCGCGCACGCCGACTCGGCGGCGTCGGGCCAGGCGAGCGCGCCGGCACCACCCCGAATCACGACCGGCAGCGAGAGAGTGCTCAGGTCGGGCACGGTGCTCTTGACGTTGCCGCCGACGACGTTGGCGATCTCGCCCATCGCGTCGGTGACGTCGTCGTCGGTGAGCTCGTCCTCCTGGAGGGCGAGCATGGCCGCCGCGATCGAACGGGCGGCGGCAACGCTGGTCTCGACCACGATGTGGCCGATCCACGCGCCGGCCACCGACACGCTCGCCGTGATCAGGTCGGTCCCCGGCGCGACGCCGCCCACCCGCGGCAGGAGCTCGCCCTCCGCGCCCAGATAGGACGCCCACACCTCGTGCAGGATCCCGAGGATGTCGTCGAGGCTGGGCGCGTCGAGCGGCCCCTCGTAGGTCTCAGGACCGGGCTGCGGTGCGGCACTCATGCCGAGAGCCCGAGCAACGAGAGCTTGTCGAGGATGACCTCGGGCGTGAAGGGCTTGATGACGTACTCATGGGCGCCGGCGGCCAGCGCCTTGACGATGTTGCTCTGCTCGCCCTCGGTGGTCACCATCATCAGCGTCACGCCGCGCCACTCCTCCCGGCTGCGAACCGCCTCGATGAACTCGAGGCCGTTCATCACCGGCATGTTCCAGTCGATCAGCGCCACCGCCGGCAACGGGCCGGCCTCGAGCACGTCGAGCGCCTCCTGGCCGTGCTCGGCCTCGACCACGTCGAAGCCCGCCTGCCCGAGGATGCGGCGCAGGATCGAGCGCGTCGCCCGGGAGTCGTCGATCACCAGGCCCTCATGTCAGCTCCCCCCTTCGCTGCGCGTCGTACGGACTGGTCGTGGCCGCGTCGGCCTCGTCGGCGGTCGAGTCGGCGTCGGTCTCACCAGCTGCCCCGGTCTTGGGACGGTGGGCGAAGCTGCGCCCGATCTTGACTCGTTCCCACCCCTCGTCGATGCCCAGGGTGGTCTCCGCGCCGCCGAGGAAGAGGTAGCCCTCCGGGCGCAGCGCCGTGCGCATCCGCTCGAGGATCGAGCGCTTCGTGGCGCCGTCGAAGTAGATGAGCACGTTGCGCAGGAACACCACGTCGAAGCGCGGCAGCCCGGGAGGGAAGGGCGCGGCGAGGTTGACCCGCTTGAAGCGCATGTGCCGACGCAGCTCGGGGTTCACCTGCCACGACGTGCCGGTCCGGGTGAAGTGCTTGACGAGCATCGCCGCAGGCAGCCCGCGGTTCATCTCCAGCTGCGAGTAGGTCCCGGCCTGCGCCCGGTCGAGCATCTCCTGGGAGATGTCAGTGGCCAGCAGCGAGTACTGCCAGCCGGCGGCCGTCAGCGGCTCGCCGAGCAGCGTGGCCAGGCCGTACGGCTCCTGCCCGCTGGAGCACGCGGCCGACCAGACCTGCAGGGTGCGGTCGCTGGTCCGGCTGCTCAGGATGGCGGGCGGGACGTCGCTGACGAGGGCCTGGAACGGCTCGTTGTCGCGCATCCACGACGTCTCGTTCGTCGTGAGCGCGTCGACCACCCGCGCGCAGGCCGTGAGGTCAGGGGTACACCGCAGCCCGGCGACGTAGTCGTCGACCGTGCCGGCCCCGGCCGCACGGGCCAGCGGGATCAGGCGCGCCTCGACGAGGTACTCCTTGCCGGGCTCGAGCACGATTGCGGCCTCACGGCGGACGAGCTGGCGGACGAAGTCGAACGCCGAGGGGCTCAGGCTCATCGCGGGCCTCCTGACAGCAGGGGCGAGCGCCCGCCGCGCAGCGCGCTCGCGACGTAGCCGCCGACCTGGGCGAGCGGGAGGACGGCGTCGGCCAGGCCCGCGGTGACGACCGCGCCGGGCATGCCCCACACCACAGAGCTCGCCTCGTCCTGCGCGACGACGTGGGCCCCCTGGCCTTGATCTGCTCGCAGCCGCGCCTGCCGTCGGCCCCCATGCCGGTGAGGACCACGGCGAGCACACGCTCGCCGTACACGCTCGCGACCGAACGGAAGAGGACGTCGACGGCTGGGCGGCAGAAGTTCTCCGGCGGCCCCTGCTGCAGGCGGGTGACGACGCTGGTGCCGCTGCGGCGCACCTCGAGGTGATAGTCACCGGGCGCGAGGCGCATCGTCGCCGGCCCTGATCCGATCGACCTCGGAGGAAGCTCCTTAACCCACTCCGCTCAACCGAACGCGCCGAACACCCGGGCCTCGAGACCCAGGGCGTACTCCACCGGGTCGGTGAGCCGCATCCCGGTGGCGTCGCGGAGCAGGTCGGCGACGACGAGCGCCTGCAGGGCGCCGCTCAGCAGGTTCCACGTGCCGCCGGCGAGCGCGTCGAGCGGCACCCCCGCGCGGTAGAGGATCTCCACCAGGCACAGCTGCGCGTCGGCCGCGGGACGCACCCGGCCCGACAGGTGCACCGCCCACGTCGCGTCGTGCACCGCGCGAGACCAGCCGGGGTCGCTCGTCCGGGAGCGCTCCACCGCGAGCGCGAGGGCCGCGAGGTCGGCGTCGGTCGCGCGGGCAAGCCGGTCGAGCAGCGCCTCGACCGGCACCGCCTGCGGGCCGAGGTCGAGGGCGCGCTCGGGCAGCTGGGGGGAAGCGGCGAGCCAGGGGCCGGTCAGCTGCCGGCGCGCCTGCTCGGGCAGCCGCTCCTCGGC
>JALYMT010000297.1 GCA_030773555.1 Actinomycetota bacterium
CCCGGGAACTGTCCCTCCACAGCGTCCGCGACCCCCGCGAGCCGGCTCCACGCCTCCGGGCTGACCATTCCCGGACCGATGACGAGCACCGGGACGACCTCAGGCGGCGCGCCGAGGGCCCGCTCGCCGTGGTCCACCAGGAGCCCGAGCGCTCGCCGCTGCTCGAGCTGCTGACGCAGGCTCGCCTGCGCTGCCTCACCCGACTCCGCCAGCCAGGCGGCGTACGTGGCGGCGTAGAACGTGACCTGCGCCGGACCCCAGGTGATGCCTGCGGCCGCGGTGGCCGGCTTGGCCTCGATGACCAGCAGGCGGCCGGCGTCGTCCACCGCGATGAAGTCCGGGCTGGTGCCCATCCTCCTGGCCGACAACGCGGTCCACCACGGCTCCGTGCGGCCGCTGGTCAGGATCGCGCGCTTGAGAGTCCGCTCCCAGTCGGCGCACAGCCGGTCCTTCGCGGGCTGGTTGGCGAAGGCGAGCGAGGCCTCCCGGTTGACGACGCTGAACCCGGTGCGCGCGCTGCCGGCGATCAACGCGTGCACCTGGCCCTCGCTGTCCAGCCACCGCGAGTGCACCGTGGGGACGACGCGGTCGAGGTAGCGCTCCACCCGTGGCCACTGCTGGGCCAGCGCCTCGAGCGCCTGCCAGGACCGCCAGGAGGGGTCGAACCCCGCCGCTCGGTGCGTGTTGTGCGCGGCCAGCCGGAACAGGCCGCGCTGCTCATGGATGTCCAGGACCGAGGTCAGGCCCAGGTACAAACTCGCCCACGACCCCGACCCCTTCGGCTGCCTGCGCAGCTGCACGTCTCGCAGCCCGACGTCCTCGTGCCGCCATGCCACTGCGCCGTGCAGTGGTCCACCGGGACTCAGGGCGTCGAGTAGTGCCTGGCTGAGCACGCGGTCGTAGTGCATCGTCGCGCTTGGGGCCCACGAGAAGGGGCTGTTGCTGGCCAAATCGTCTCCTCATCGGGCCGTACATCGCGGTCAGCCGGGTGTAACGCATCCTGGCGTCAGGCGGACGGTTGCAGAGTGCTGCCGAGCTCTTCCGTGACGAGGGTCCAGAGGGAGCGCACCTCGCCGAGCACGAGCTCCCCGTAGTCGGTCAGGTCGACGGGTCCCGGGCGCGGAGTTATGTAGCGCCAGATCGGCCAGCCGGCCTCCCTGAGGTAGCCGTGGTAGTCGGCCAGTCGGGCGAAACGCTCGCCCACCGCTGTGCCCAGCCGCTTCTCCTCGCCCTGCAGGTACGCGCCGACCCACGCCCACTCGTTGTCGTGGGGGACGAGCAGTTGTCGCCGGTCCCAGGCCAGTCCGACGCTGAGCTGGACCGAGGTCGTCCGCCAATGTGGGAGCGTGACGGTCAAGGCCGGCCAGGGTCGCGGCCACCGGTCCTTGACCACCACCTCGCCGCCCACGTCCTCCGCGAAGGCGCGCAGCGGGACCTCGACTCGTCTTAGGGCCCGGTCCACGACCTCACGCGCATCGTCGCGCAGCGCCGCCCACTCCTCGATCTGGTTGCGGTGCCGTAGATAGAAGTGAGCCGGGTCGTCGGCCACCTGATGTTCGGCCACGTCACACCTCCAGGAGCGAGTTCACGATCGCGTGCGCCTCTGCGGTCGCGTCCAGCGGGAGGTCGGACCGCAGGGTCCCCCCGATCTGCGACCAAGTCGTCTGATGCCACTCGCCCCCTCGGCCGCTCGACTCCTGCACGTAGCCCTCGGGGGTCACGAGGAGGAACGCGGGCTGGCGGTCTAGTCCCCAAGCCCGCCTGAGCCGGTCCAGCTGTCGAGGTTGCTCGATGGCGAAGACCTTCGACTCGACGACGAGGGTGAAGGTGTCGGCATACACGACGATGTCGGCGACAGTCGTGAGGGGATCCCCCTCCTCGGGTTCCATGGTGGCTCGCCGGTCCTCGAGGCGCACGAACACGCCGGAGATCGCGACGTCGGCGGGGAGTCCTGCCAGGGACGACACGCGGCGCAGGACGAAGTCACCGGCTCGGTGGTGCCCCTCCGGGCGCAGGAGCCAGGCGAGGCAGCGCGACAGCGTCAGTTCGTCGTGCTGCAGTCCGAGCACCTGGAGCGCTGTCCGGGGTCCCCGCAGCCAGCGCCCCTGCTCGAGGAGGCCGTCCTGCTCACGCCGCAGCTGGCCGAGCTGCCGTTCGGCGTCGGCCAGCGAAAACGCAGCAGGCGGTTCCGGCCGCACCAGGTGCCACTCGAGGACAAGCTCCGCCAGGGTGCGCTCCCAGGCCACCAGTTCAGGGTGGACCGACGGGGAGTGGGGTGCGGGCGTCTGGGCCACGGGCGAAGCGTAGCGTCTTGATCACGACAAGTTGGCAAACCCTTCCGCGACGATTCGTCGGCTCGCGAACCTCGACACAGGTCTCCACCTTGCCGCGCCACAGCGGCCTCTCGACGAGGTATCGAAGCGTGTCCCGGTGCTCGGTGAAGACGATCAGCTTGCGCAGCCGCCCCCCGGAGAGCGCGACGGCATCGCGCTCCAGGATCTCCCGCAGCTCCTGCCACTTGCGGTCGGTGTCCTGACGTCGCACGGCGAGAGCGATGCCGATCAGCGCGTCGAGCTCGGCGATCTCGGCGGCGAGCTCCTCCCGGGACCGCGCCGCTGTCGCAAGGTCGACGACCTCATCCTCCAGCTGCTCGTGCTCGACACCGGGGACCTCGTCATCGTCGAGGAGATCCAGGTCGGCCAAGGGGACGGGTGCGGGGCGCCCGGCGGGGGCGTCCAGCTGCTTGTGCAGCCGCTCCCGACGTCGCTGGAGGCTTCGCAGGATCGCCTCCGGGCTGGAGGCGAGACGGCGCTGCAGAACGGTCAGCGCGAAGCCAACCGTCCGCCCACGCGACCCCAACCCTTCGGCCTCGAGCGACTGGGCGCGGTCCAACCGCCGTACGCGCCCACATCCGAAGTCTCCTCGAACTCGGCGTGCTGCATCGCTGCTTGCCTTGATACGCACCGCCCGTTCGGCAAGCACGCCGTCGATCCGGGCGAGCAACCAGGTTGCGACCAGCATCCTCAAGTCCGTTCGTCAGCCGTGCTGGGCGCTTGAGCGGCGCTTGTCAAGCTCGGTCACCCCGTCCAGGTTCAGGCCAGCAGAGAGGAAGGGGCGTCCGCGCAAGGACTCGTCGCGCTTGCGCTTCTCCCGGTCCAGGCCCAGGTACAGCTCCGTCGTTGCGGCGTTCTTGTGGTGGAGGAGTGCACTGGTCTGCCGGAGTGCGGCGTCGTGGCCCTGCTCGGACACGCGATCAAAGTAGAAGCGGCCCACTGAACGGCGGATTGTGTGAAAGCCCTGGTGGCGGACGTCCTCGACTCCTGCGTTGGTGAGTGCGCGCTGGACGACCTGCGCCGCATGCCGAGTTAGGCGTTGCTCGGGCTGTAGGGCGCCCAACCGGGTGCTGCGGGCACCGTCCTGCCATACGAAGCGCGGTCGCGCTCGTGCCGGGAACAGGAACATGCCAGCCTCGAGGGCCGAATCGTGCTCGACCGCGTACTGGGTAAGCCACCGCCGCAGTTCCATGTCGAGGTCGACGTTGATCGGCATTATGTCGACCTCGTCCGTCTTGTCCATCCAAACCCGTAGGTCGCCAGCCGCCAAGTCGAGGTCGCCCAGCTTCAGCATCGTGATCTCGCTTGCTCGGAGGCCGAGGTTGATGGCGACAGCCAGCATGCCCCGATCCCGGGGATCGCCCGCGTGATCGAGGAGGGCGACTAGCTCGGCGGCCGTCAACCGCAGCCGGTCCTTGCGGGGCACCCGCAGCGGCCTCACTGTCGCCAGCGGATCGCAGCGCAGCCACCCTCGTGCCTGGCAGTGCTTGAAGAAGAGCTGCAGCCGGTTGCGCACCTTGTTGATGCTCGCGGGCTGCATCCCCTGCTCGTGGATGCCCCGGCCGCCCAGGTCCGCCGAGACGAGACCGCGTTGGCCGAAGAAGTAGCCCTCAAGGTCCTCGCTGGTCAGCGACTCCACCGGCCGGTGCCGGCCGATCTGGCCGGCGAACCGCTGCAGTTGGCTTCGCTCGTTACCCGTGGTGCTGGCCGCGCACCGGGCAGCCTTCAGCCGCAGGTAGTCGTCTACGGCATCCTGCAGCTGTGGTGATCGGGGCACGGCGCGCTCCTTGACGAGGAGACCGCCAAGATACTCGAACTGAAACTAGAACTGCAACTGCCCATCGAGGCGGACCAGACCGCGGAGATCGAGCGCATGCGGCAGCTGCTGCCGTCGCGATGAGCACCGCGGCCGGGCTCGTCCTCGCGGCGGGGGCGGGCCGCCGGCTCGGCGGGCCCAAGGTGCTGGTCGACCTGTGCGGGCAGCCGTTGCTCGGGCGGGCGGTGGCCACCTTGACCTCGGGCGGGTGCGCGCCGGTCGTCGCGGTGGTGCCCCCGGAACTGCCCGTGCCACCCGTGCCGGCGGAGCTGGTCCGCAATCCCGACTGGCGAACGGGCATGGGTTCCTCGCTGCGCGTCGGCCTCGCCGCCCTGGCTGCCGATCCGAGGCCCCGGGCCGTCGTCGTGCTGCTGGTGGACACCCCGCTGGTGGGCGCGGGCGCCGTACGCCGCCTGCTGGCGGCCCACGACGACGGCGCTGCCGTCGCGATCGCGACGTACGGGGGCCGGCGCGGCCATCCGGTCCTCGTCGCGCGGGAGCACTGGGCCGAGGTGGCCCACCTCGCCAGGGGAGACGTGGGCGCGCGCGCCTTTGTGCTGAGCGCACCCGAGCGAGTCGTCGAGGTCGCATGCGACGGCACGGGCGACCCGATGGACATCGACACCCAGGAGGACCTGCGCCGGGCCCGCGCCGCACTCGGCGGGTGACCCGTCCTCAGACGGTCGCCGGCGCGGCGGGCCGGTGGGCGGAGTCGGCGTACGACCGGTCCCACCCGAGCAGCCACGCGTCGAACTCGTCGGCCGGCAGGGGTCGGGCCACGAAGTAGCCCTGCACCATGTCGCAGCCCAGCTCGCGCAGGCGCGCCCACGTCTCGGCGTGCTCGACGCCCTCGGCGACCACGACCAGGCCGAGGTTGTGCCCCAGCTCGATGGTGGAGCGCACGATGACCTCGTCGTTGTCGGAGCCGGTGAGGTTGCCGATGAAACTGCGGTCGATCTTGAGCTCGTCGACGTGGAGCTGGCGCAGATAGGCCAGTGACGAGTAGCCGGTGCCGTAGTCGTCGACGCCGATGCGCACCCCCAGGGCGCGCAGGCCGGCGAGCACGGTCATCGCCCGTCCGGGGTCCTTCATGATCGTGCTCTCGGTGACCTCGAGAGTGAGCGCGGTAGCGGGCACCCCGTGCCGGCGGAGCACCTGCTCGACCTTGGCGGGGAGGTGCGGGTCGCTGAGGTGGCGGACGGAGAGATTGACCGCCACGCCCAGCGGCCGCCCCGCCTCGGCCCAGCGCCGCGCCTGGCGCATGGCCCGCTCGAGCACGTCCAGCGTCAACGCGGTGATCAGCCCGGTGTTCTCGGCCAGCGGGATGAACTCGTCGGGTGGCAGCAGGCCCTTGCGGGGATGCCGCCAGCGTGCCAGGGCCTCCACGCCCGTCACCTCGCCCCCCGGCAGGTCGCACTTCGGCTGGTAGCGCAGCTCCAGCTCGCCGCGCTCGATGCCGTCGCGCAGCTCACCGAGCAACGCCAGCCGCTCGGGCGTGTGCGGGTCCTGCTCGGGGTCGTACACTGACCACCGCCCGCGCTCCTCCTTGGCGGCGTACAGGGCCACGTCGGCTCGCGACATCAGCGACTCGACGGTGGTGCCGTGCTCGGGGGTGAGGGCGATGCCCACGCTGGCCTGCGCGTCGAGCCGGATGTCGGTGATGAAGAACGGCTCCTGCAGGCAGGCGATGACCCGGGTGGCGAGGTCCTCGGCGAGCGCCCGGCGGGAGTCGCCCGCGAGGGTGGCCAGCACCGCGAACTCGTCGCCGCCCAGGCGCGCCACCACGTCGTCGGGCCGCAGCGCCGCGCGCAGCCGGGCGGCCACCTCGGTGAGGAGGGCGTCGCCGACGGGATGGCCCAGGGTGTCGTTGATGTCCTTGAAGCGGTCCAGGTCGATCAGGAGGATGCCCAGACCGTGCTGCCCTCCGTCGGGGTCGAGCCGGTCGGCGAACTCCACCTGCAGCGAGGCCCGGTTGGGCAGCCCGGTGAGCACGTCGTGCAGCGCCTCGTGCTGGCGCAGCGCGGCCAGGGCGGCGCTGCGGTGCACGGCGGCGATGGGCAGGAGCAGGACGGGGAGCAGGAGGGGGGAGTAGTCCACGGCCACCACCGCCATCGGGGCGAGGCTGAGCGGGATCGCCGAGGCCATCAGCTGGACCCCGAGCTGGTGGCGGAGGTGCGGCAGGACCGGCTCGTCGAGCGACAACGCGCTGGCCAGGCCGACGAGGGCGGTGTTGACCAGGTGGAAGGCCGCGCCGGCGGCGAGCACGGCGAGCAGGTCCCGCGGCGGCTCCAGCGCGCTGGCGCCGAAGAAGGCGTCACCCGACACCGCGACGTACGCCAGCCTGGCGGCGCCGAGGGTCAGGGTGTACTGGCAGGCGTTGAACAGCATGCGGTACCACGGCTTGCCGCGCCGCAGGTCGTCGACGGCCAGGGGGAGTGACTGCGCGAGCACCGCGATCCCCAGGGGACCGGTGACGACCAGCGCCAGTGCGAACGTGCTCGAGACGGTGATCTCGTCCATGTGCCGGCCGCGCTGCGAGATCCGGATCGGCAGCAGCTCGCCGACCATCAGCGCGAGGACCAGCGCGCCGATCTGCACGACCGAGCGCTCGACCGGGGTCTGCAGGGAGCCGACGGCGAACCAGACGGCGAGGGGCAGCGAGAGGGCGTACACGGCGACGAGGAAGACGCCCAGCCCCGCCCGACGCCCGCGCACCGGCCCCCCCTTCTTCCGGGGCCCAGGCTGGCGGAAAAAGACGGCCGGGCGCGGTCATCGCGACCACGCCCGGCCAATCCTTTACTCAACCTCTACCACTTGCGTCCGCGGATCAGCGTCATGAGGTGCCTCCCCTCTCCAGCGCGGTGGTCTTCGCCGGCGGGACGGGTGCACGCTCGGCGCCCCGTCTCGCCTTCCCGGATCTTCATCGGCCGGCGAAACCCGCCAGCCGGTCTGCTGTCCCTCTGGCTTTCGGCAAGGAATTCCTATGTACCGCGACCCGGCCGGCGGGGCGACGGGCGATGGGGCCGTACGGATAGGCCGAAAGGGTGAGGGCCGTGTCCGGCCGGTGCAGTACTTCCGCGCCCGTGCCGACCTCTCCTCCGTCGGGCGGAGGGGACAGGGTGAGGTGAGTGCGGCGCTACCGCCAGGTCATAGGGCACAACCGGCTCGGAGCGATCCTCGCGCTCTACCTGGGTGCGCGGTTGCCGGCGGCGACGGTCTGGCTGGCGGCGCTGCTGCACGTCTCGGACACCCTGGGCTCCTACGCCGTGGCCGGCTTCGCCATGGCCTCGTACGGCGTCGCCGTCGCGGTGGCCGCGCCGCTGCTGGGTCGGCTCGTGGACCGGTGGGGCCCGTTGCGCGTCCTGCCCGCCTGCGCCGTCGTGCACGGCGGCGCGCTGCTGGTGCTCTCGGGTCTGGACGCGGGCGCCCCGCGCCCGCTCGTCCTCCTCGTCAGCGCGTGCGCGGGGCTGGGCCAGCCGCCTCTCACCGCGTGCATGCGAGCCCGGTGGGCGCTGCTCCTCGTCGACGAGGAGCAGCGGGAGGTCGGTTACTCCCTCGACTCCGTGCTCGGCGAGACCATCGACCTCGCCGCGCCGCTGCTGCTGGCCGCGCTGGCCTTCCTCGCCGGCCCGCCGGTCGCCCTCGCCACGGTGGCGACGGCGACCACGCTGACCACCGTCGTCTTCGCCGTGGCCCTCACCCGGCGCATGCACGGACTGGCGCCTGCAGCCGCCCAGCGCGCCCACGTGCTGCGCGACCCGCGGATCCGTCTCCTGCTGGCCGTCATCCTGATCTCTACCGGGGCCCTCGGCGCCATCGAGATCGCCGTCGTCGCCGCCGCCGACCGCGCCGGCTCGGCCGCTGCCGTCGGCCTCGTGCTCGCCCTGTTCACTGCCGGGAGCCTGGTCGGCGGCCTGGTGCACGGCGCGCGCAGCTGGCGGTGGTCTCCGGCGTCGCAGCTGGTGCTGCTCTGCGGGCTGCTGGCGCTGGGCCTCGCCGCCGCCAGCCTGACACGCTCGCTGTGGCAGCTCGCCGCTGTCCTCGTCGTCACCGGGGCGACGGTGGCGCCCACCATCGCGGTCCTGCTCAGCCTGATGGGTGCGGCCGCCCCCGAGGGGGCGCAGACCGAGACGTTCACCTGGGCCGCGACGGCGAACTTCTGCGGAGTCGCGGGCGGCAGTGCGCTAGCCGGGCTCGCCACCGAGTCCTGGCTGCTCGCCGGGCTCCTGGTCGGCGCCGGCCTCGCCGTGGTCGCAGCCCTGCTCGCCCGCGCCGGGCTGGCGACCTTGCGCGGGGACGGCGCCATGGCACTGCCGCACCCCCGCACCGACGGGGGAAGCGTCGCGTCGGAGTGGTCAGATCCGGCGGTCCGGTGAGAGCCGGGTCGCGAGCCCCAGCTGCACGAGGTTGAGCGCGAGCAGGACCAGGAACGGTGTCCGGAACCCGCCGGTCGCGTCGCGCAGGGCGCCGATGGCCGCCGGCCCGAAGGCGGCGGTCGCGTAGGACAGCAGAAAGGCCATGGCCGACAGCCGCCCCGAGTCCTGCGGGTCCGGCGCGTAGTCCACCAGGAGGACGAGCCCGAGCGCGAAGGCCGCGCCCTGCCCGAATCCCAGCACCGCCACCAGCACGTACGGCAGCAGGCCGGGCGCGAACACCAGCGCGGCCAGCGAGGCCAGGCCGCACCCGGCGGCCAGGAGGAACAGCGGGCGCCGGTCGGAAAAGCGGTCGGCCGCCGCCGGGGCCAGGGTGGACAGCACCTGGGTGGCCATGAAGACCGAGAGCAGGACACCGGCGGCGGCCGGGCTCCAGCCGCGCGCGACGTACGAGGGCGCCACCCAGGTCAGCGAGCTGTAGAACAGCGCGGACTGCACCGCGAGATAGGCGCTGAGCAGCCAGGCCGTGCGGCTGCGCCAGGGCAGGCGCAGCCCGGCGGTGGTGCCCGGCGCGCGCTCGTTGCCCCGCATCCCGACGCCGGCCCAGCCCACGAGCGCGGCCAGCGCCGGCAGCGCCCACACCGCGAGGGCGGGCTGCCAGGAGCCGAACGCGTCGGCGACCGGCACCGAGATGCCCGCCGCCATGGTCGCACCCAGGGCCATCGCGGAGCCGTACGCCGCCGTGGCCATGCCGGCCCGGCCGGGGAAGTGCTCCTTGACGACCCCGGGCAGCACCGTGCCGACCACGGCGATCCCGGCCCCGGCGAGCAGGGTGCCGCCGTACAGCAGCGCGGCTGACGCCCCGCCGAGGCGCAGCAGCAGGCCGAGGGTGAGCATCGCCAGCGCTCCGGTGATCGCCGCGGCCCGCCCGATCCGCTGGGCCAGCCGGTGCGCGAGCGGGGCGAGCAGACCCATGCACAGCACCGGCAGCGAGGTAAGCAGGCCAGCGGCGAAGCCGCCGATGCCCAGGGTGGTCTCGATCTGGCGCAGCAGCGGCGGCACCGAGGCCATGGTCGCCCGCAGGTTGAACCCGACGAGGAACAGGGCGGCGAGCAGCGGGCCGGTCCGCACGGCCTCGGGCAGGCGGACACCGGTCGCGCTCATGGGCGTCGTCCTTGCAGCAGCAGCAGCTTGCTCAGCCCGCGAGCAGCACCCGTACCTTGTTCAGCAAGCGAGCAGCACCCGCGCGCTCGGCTGCGGCCGCCCGAGCCCGCCGGCTTCCTCGTCGTCGGCGGACCGGCCCCACCCCGTCCAAGATCGCCAGTGGGGGTGGGAGAGTGCAGTGGACTGCGTTCTGCCACCCAAAACGGCGATCTTGACCGTCGGTCGGCCCACCGCCAGGGCTGGCAGGCGGGCCGGCCGCCGGCTACGGGCGGGGTAGTGACGGCTGGTCCCGGTGCTGGAGGGAGAATTGGCTCCGTCCGGCAGCAGTACTGGCACGACCGATGAGCGTTCACTGGGGTCGGCTCGGCGCCCCTCAGGCCTTGCGGGAAGGGCCAGGGCGCACGGTGACGTCCTGCAGCAGCGTCCGGGTCGCGAGCGAGACCGCCTGCACCGCCGCGTCGAAGGCCGCCGAGTTCTGCGTCGAGGGCCGCCGCATGCCCACGACCTTGCGGACGTACTGCAGCGCCGCCGCCTCGATCTCCTCGGGTGACACCTCGTCGACGTACGGGGGGCGCAGCGTCTTGATGCTTCGGCACATGGGACCGACCGTACGGCGTTTCGTCAGGGCAGGGGAGGCGCGGCCGCGGCGAGCGCGGCCAGGGCGGCGGAAGATCTCGGCAGGGGGGTTCACCAGGCCGGCGCCGACCTGGCCGGTGCCCGCGACCCGTCCGGCCATGCCGGTGTTAATCTGCGGCAGGATCCCGGTCCGCACCACCCGGGTCAGGTCGATGCCGGTCGGGGTGCCGCGGAAATCCAGGATCGGCACCTGGTAGGCGGGATGCTCGGCGAGGGTGATCTCGTACATGCGGTGGCTGGTGGCGAGCGCGTCCGGCACCGAACCGCCGACGAACCGCACGATCGCCGGTGCTGCGGCCATGCGAAGCCACCGATGCCGGCGGTCTCGGTGATGGCGGAGTCGCCGATGTCGGGACTGGCGTCGGCGGCGGTGAAGCCGCTGAGCAGCAGGCCCTCGGGCACCTGGGCGGGCCCGACGAACCAGCGGTCGCCGGTGCCCGAGACCTGGATGCCGAAGTCGGTGCCGTTGCGGGCCATCGCTACCACCACGGTCGGGCCCGGCACGGCCGGGCGGCGTCGGTGGCCAGCTTGGACGCCGGCATGACCAGGTTGAGGAAGAAGTGCTCGTTGCCCGCGGCGAAGCGCACCACCTCGGCGACGTCGCTGGCGGGCGCGCCGCTGTCGATCAGGGCCGGCAGCAGCTCGCGGAGGAAGAGCAGCGACCCCGCCCGGTTGCGGTTGTGGCCCTCGTCGCCCATCTGCAGCATCTGGCTGATCAGCGCCCGGATGTCGATGGGCTCGCGGGCGCGCACCGCGCGCTGCAGCGACGGCCCGAGCACCGACCCCATCCACCGGAGCCGCTCGATCACCTCGGGTCGCTCCTCGAGGACGGCGGCGCCGGTCAACGCTCCCCGCAGCGGACCCGACGCCCGCTCCCAGGACACGGGCGGGCCGGCGTGCAGGAACTCGCCGCGGGCGAGGCCAAGCACCTCGGCGGCGGGGCGTACGTCGACCAGGCGGGCGCCGGCAGCCAGCATCCGGTTGACCGCGGTCGCGTTCGCCGCGGGCCGCCGTAGGTCGGCGGCGACCCGCGCGAGGTCCTCCTCGGTGCCGGGGGGAGGCGGGCGCCAGTCGACCTCGACCAGCCGGCCCGCCTGCGCGCGGACCGCCTCCGCGAGCCGGACCACTCCGGTGGCGAGCACGGTGGGCTCGCCGTCGAGCAGCTCGCTCACCCGCCCGCCTGCACCAGCGCCACGGCCGCGCGGGCGGCCGCGGCATTCGACAGGTGCACCGAGGCGCCCGCGGCGGCCAGGGCCTGGGCTTGGCGGTCCAGGCCCTGGGGGTCGGCCGGGGTGTCGCACAGCGAGACGACCACGGCCAGGTCGCCGCCACCGGCGCGGGTGGTGCGCTGCGCGGCGGCGATCTCGGGCGCCAGGGAAGCCGCCGGATCAGGGTCGGCGCCGTGCCCGAGCACGACGTCGAGCAGGACCACGCAGGTGCCGGGCTCGGCGGCCTCGGCGGCCAGCCGCTCCACCCGCAGGGTCGGGTCGATCATCGGGTGCGGGCGGCCCTGCGTCAGGTGGTCGTCGCCGAAGTCGACCATCAGGTGCCCCGCCGCCCGCAGGTTCGCCGGCAGCGCCCACTCCGGGCGCAGGGGGATGTTCGAGCGCACCGGCCCGAGCGCCGCGCTCGCGATCAGCATCGCCTCCTCGCAGAGGGTGCCGCCGGCGAACAGACCCCGCAGCCACCCGCCGTACGACGTCCCGCGCTGGGGCGCCGCCCAGAAGCGCGGCTCCTGCCAGCCGGCCCCGAGCCGGGCGCACACCTCGGCGGCGACCGCGGTGAGGTCGGGCCGGCCCTCGCCGAGCAACGCGAGCACGACGGGTGTTCCCAGCGCGGCCGCGGCGCGCTCGACGAGGGCGGCGACGTCGGCAGCCGGAGGCTTGGAGACCAGCACGATCAGCTCGGTCGCAGGCTCCTGGTCGAGCAGGCGCAGCGCCTGCAGCGTCGAGAGCCCGCCCACGTCAGCGCTCAGGTCGCGTCCCCCCACGCCGAGGCAGGCCCGCATCCCCAGTCCGGCGCCATCGAGCAGGCACATCAGCTGCTGGGCGCCGGTGCCCGACGCGGCCACCAGGCCGACCGGACCCGGGCGCACCGCGTTGGCGAAGCCGAGCCCCAGCCCGCCGATCATCGCCGTGCCGCAGTCGGGCCCCAGGACCAGCAGGTCGCGGGCGGCTGCCTCCTGCTTCAGGCGCACCTCCTGCCCGGGCGGCACGTTGCGCTGAACACCATCACCGGGTAGCCGGCCTCGAGCGCGTCCATCGCCTCGGAGAAGGCGTACCGGCCGGGGACCGAGACCAGGGCCAGTCCCGGCCCGTCGAGCAGCCGGGCCCCGGTGGCGGTGGTCCGCGCCGGCACGGCGGCCGCGCTGTCGCCCGGGGACGGGGATGCCCGTGGTGGCGGGGCGAGCTCGGCGGCCACCACGTCGAGCGCCCGCGAGAGCGCCTCGTCGTCGTCGGCGCTCAGCCCCACCAGCAGGTCGTGGGGACCGACGTCCGGCGGCGGTGTCAGGCCCTGGCTCCGGAGCAGGTCCAGGTTCAGCTCGGTGGCCATCGCGGCGAGCGCGACCCGAACGCCCGGCACCCGTCGCGCCGCCGAGCTCGCCTGCATCAGCGTGACCGAGTCGGAGTAGACGCCCCGGCGGATCTCGACGTGCTCGCTCACGACGCCACGGTCACCGCACCCGGGGCCCTCGTTTCGGCCGGAACCAGCGAGGCGGCGGCGAGCACCCCGCAGGCCAGGTCGCGACCGGAGCTGGACCCGACGCCCGCCAGGCCGGCGTCGGCGGCGACGTAGACCACGCCCGGCAGGGCGGCGAGCACGGTGGCGGGCCGCGGCGGCGCCGCCAGGACGTCGGCCAACCGGGTGCTTGCCGCGGCCGGGACAGCACCGCGAACG
>JALYMT010000298.1 GCA_030773555.1 Actinomycetota bacterium
GCCGCCACCGTGGAGGCGGCGGCTGCAGAACGGCTCGCCGCCGAGCTCCCCGAGCGGGGCCGGGCCGCCCCGCGGGGGCAGCTGGCCCACGTGACCCGGCTGGAGGGCACGCCCTGGCGGGTCGTCACCGCGACTCCCGCCCCCGACACCGGGCTCCTCGGGCTGGCCGCGCTCGCTGCCCTGCTCGTGGCCGCCGGCCTCGTCGCGGTCTTCGCCCGCCGGCTCGCGGGTCACCTCACCCAGCCGTTGCGCGAGCTCACGGCCGCCGCCGAGCGGGTCGCCGGCGGCGACCTCGCCACCACCATCGCCGTGCGCGAGCCGGAGGAGGTGGCCCGGCTCGCCGGCTCGTTCAACCGGATGACCACCGAGCTCAAGCGCAACATGGACGCCCTGCAGCGCAGCCGCGACGAGATGCGTGAGAGCCTGCAGCGCCTCGGCGAGACCCTCGAGAGCACCCACGACCTCGAGGGCCTGCTCACGCTGGTGCTCGAGGCGGCCGCGGATCTCGTCGGGGCCCGCTCCGGCGTCGCCTACACCATGGAGTCCGCCGGCACCCTCACCCGCGTGGCGCAGATCGACCGTACGGGCTCCGGCCCCGGCGCGCCCCGCCACCTGCCGGTCGGCAGCGGGGTGCTGGGATCGGTGGCCGCGACGGCCCGCGCCGCCCGAGGGCGACTCGGCCAGCACCTGACGCCGGCCGACGGGGAGCCCGCGAGCGGCGAGGCGCTCGCCCTCCCGCTGTGCCGTGGCAGTCAGGTGGTCGGGGTCCTCGCGCTCTACGGCCGGGTCGACGGCTCGGCCTTCGGGCCTGCCGAGGAGGAGGAGATCGCCACCCTCGCCCGCCAGGCCGGCATCGCCGTCGACAACGTGCTCCTGCACCGCGAGGCCCAGCGCCTGTCGATCACCGACCCGCTGACGGGAATCGGCAACTTCCGCTACCTCTCGATGAGCCTGGGTCGCGAGCTCGAGCGCGCCGCCCGCTACGGCCGCGAGGTCGCCGTCCTCATGCTCGACCTCGACCACTTCAAGCAGGTCAACGACACCCACGGGCACGCTCGCGGCGACCAGGTCCTGCGCGAGCTCGCCGCCCGGGTCTCCGAGCAGATCCGCGACATCGACATCCTGGCCCGCTACGGCGGCGAGGAGTTCGTCCTGGTGCTGCCCGAGACCTCCGCGCAGGGGGCGGCGACCCTCGCCGAGCGGGTCTGCGCCGCCGTGCGCCGCGAGCCCTTCCGCGGCGAGCCCGGGGCCCCGGCGCTGCGCGTCACCGCCTCGGTCGGGGTCGCGACCTTTCCTCAGCACGGGGAGAGCCCCGCCACGCTGCTGCGCGCGGCCGACGCGGCGCTCTACGAGGCCAAGGCCGAGGGGCGCGACCGGATGCGTCTCGCCCCGGTCTAGTGCTCCCCCGAGTCCCCCTCGAAGGCTGTGGACAACCCGCGTTCGACCGGGGCCTTCGTTCGAGCGACTCCACGCGCAGTGGAAATTTCCACTCTGCGTGGAGCCACTCGATTTTCCACCCCGGGCAACTGCCCGTTGTCCACTTCTCGCGGGCAGCTCCGGCTCCGGCGGGCGGCCAGGGCGCAACGCACTAGATTTCCGGCATGACCTCGCCCGCGCCCGTCACCAAGGCCGTCATCCCCGCCGCGGGTCTCGGCACGCGCTTCCTCCCCGCGACCAAGGCCACCCCCAAGGAGATGCTGCCGGTGGTCGACAAGCCGGCGATCCAGTACGTCGTCGAGGAGGCCGTCGCCGCGGGCCTGACCGACGTGCTCATGGTCACCGGCCGCGGCAAGCGGCCCCTCGAGGACCACTTCGACCGCGCGTACGAGCTGGAGCACGCCCTCGAGGCCAAGGGTGACCATGACCGGCTCGCGCGCGTGCGGGAGTCCAGCGAGCTGGCCGACGTGCACTACGTGCGCCAGGGCGACCCGCGAGGGCTGGGCCACGCGGTGCTCTGCGCGCAGCCGCACGTCGGCGACGTCCCGTTCGCCGTGCTCCTCGGCGACGACCTCATCGACGAGCGCGACCCGCTGCTGACCCGCATGCTCGAGGTGCTCGCCGGGGCCGGTGGCAGCGTCGTCGCCCTGATGGAGGTCCCGCCCGAGACCATCTCGCTCTACGGCTGCGCCGCGGTCGAGGCCACCAGCGAGGACGACATCGTGCGCATCCGTGACCTCGTCGAGAAGCCCGCTCCCGACGAGGCACCCAGCAACCTGGCGATCATCGGGCGCTACGTCCTGTCGCCGCGGATCTTCGAGGTGCTGGCCAAGACGCAGCCCGGGCGTGGCGGCGAGATCCAGCTGACCGACGCGCTCAAGGTGCTGGCCGCCGCCGGTCCCGACGAGGGCGGTCCCGTGCACGGCCTCGTCTTCCGCGGTCGCCGCTACGACACCGGTGACCGGCTTGACTACCTCAAGGCCGTGGTGCGCCTGGCGAGCGAGCGGGCGGACCTCGGACCCGAGTTCCTCACCTGGCTGCGGGGATTCGCCGCCGCCGGCCCGACCTCCTGACGTGCGGCCGTGAAGACCGTCGCCGAGCACCTCGCCGACGTCCTCGCCGGGGTCGGGCCGCTGCCACCGATCGAGATGCAGCTGCTCGACGCGCACGGCTGCACCCTGGCCCGCGAGGTCACCGCCCCCATCGACCTGCCGGTCTTCGACAACTCGGCGATGGACGGCTACGCGGTCGTCGCGGCCGACCTCGCCGGCGCCGGCGACGCCCCCGTGACCCTGCCCGTGCTGGGCGACATGGCCGCGGGCACCGCCCCGACCGCGTACCGGGTGGGCCCCGGGGTCAGCACCCGCATCATGACCGGCGCGCCCGTCCCCGGTGGCGCCGACGCGGTCGTACCCGTCGAGTGGACCGACGGCGGGGTGGAGCAGGTGCAGATCCGCCGGGCACCGGCGGTGGGAGCCAACATCCGCCGCCGCGCCGAGGACGTCACCACCGGCGAGCTGCTGCTGCCCGCCGGCACCCGCCTCGGGGCCCGCCAGCTCGGACTGCTCGCGGCTGCCGGGCTCGGGCGGATCCCGGTGCGTCCCAGGCCGCGCGTGGTCGTCCTCTCCACCGGCAGCGAACTCGTCGAGCCGGGCAGCGTCCTCGGGCCGGGGCAGATCCCCGAGTCCAACAGTTCGACCCTCACCGCGGCGGCGCTCGAGGCGGGCGCTCTCGCCTTCCGCGTCGGCATCGTCCCCGACGACCCGGGGCAGTTGCTCGACGCGATCGAGGACTCGCTGGTGCGCGCCGACGTCGTCCTCACCACGGGAGGCGTGAGCGTGGGGGCGTACGACGTCGTCAAGGAGGCGCTCGGCACGCTGGGCACGGTGCGCTTCGACAAGGTGGCGATGCAGCCGGGCATGCCGCAGGGCTTCGGCACCGTGGGCCGCGACGCGACGCCGATCTTCACGCTGCCGGGCAATCCGGTGAGCGCCTACGTCTCCTTCGAGGTGTTCGTCCGCCCGGTGCTGCGCCGCCTGCTCGGGATCGAGCCCGTGCAGCGTCCGCTCGTCGACGCGGTCGTCCTCGAGGGCTTCTCCTCCCCACCGGGGCGCCGGCAGTACGTGCGGGCCGCGCTCGACCCCAGCGAGCTCGGCTACGCCGTGCGGCCCGTCGGCGGGCGGGGCTCGCACCTGGTGAAGGACCTCGCCCGCTCCGACGCCCTCATCGTCGTGCCCGAGGAGGTCCGCGAGGTGCCCGAGGGCGCCACCGTGCAGGTCGCGGTCCTCGAGCGGCGGGCCGGGTGAGGCGGGCATGACCGACCGGCTCACCCACGTCGACTCCGCGGGCGCGGCCCGCATGGTCGACGTGTCCGGCAAGGCGGTCACGGTGCGCGCGGCGACCGCGTCGGGCCGGGTGCTCGTGTCGGCGCAGGTCGTGGCCCTGCTGCGCGGTGAGGGCGTGCCCAAGGGCGACGCGCTGGCCGTGGCCCGGATCGCCGGCATCGCCGCGGCCAAGCGCACCCCCGACCTCGTCCCGCTGTGCCACCCGATCGCGATCCACGGGGTCACCGTCGAGCTCACCGTCGCCGACGACGGCGTCGACGTGCGCGCCACGGTCCGTACGGCCGACCGCACCGGCGTGGAGATGGAGGCCCTGACCTGCGTCGCGGTCGCCGGGCTCACGCTGATCGACATGGTCAAGGCGGTCGACCCGGCGGCCGGCATCAGCGACGTGCGGGTGGAGGCCAAGAGCGGCGGCGCGTCCGGCGACTGGACCCGGGCGGCCCCGTGAGAGCGCGCGTCGTCACCGTGTCGAACCGGGCGGCCGCCGGGGTGTACGAGGACCGCAGCGGTCCGATCCTGGTGGCGGGCCTGCGCGCCCTGGGCTGCGAGGTCGACGACCCGGTCGTCGTCCCCGACGGCGAGCCGGTGCGCGCAGTCCTGCAGGCCGCGATCGCCGAGGGCTACGACGTCGTGCTCACCACCGGCGGCACCGGCCTCGCGCCCACCGACCGCACCCCGGAGATGACCCGGGACCTGCTCGAGCGCGAGGTGCCCGGCGTGGCCGAGGCGATCCGGCTGGCCAACCGCGAGGCGGTGCCCACTTCCGTACTCTCCCGCGGTCTCGCCGGAGTCGCGGGGCGCTCGCTGATCGTCAATCTCCCCGGCTCACCCGGCGGGTGCCGCGACGGGCTGGCCGTGCTGGAGCCGCTGCTCCAGCACGCCGTCGACCAGCTGGCCGGGGGCGACCACCCGCGGCCGGCGAGCCCGCCGTGAGCACGGGCTGGCCGGCGACTCTTCGCGAGGGCCCGATGGAGCTGCGCCCGATCCGCCGGCGCGACGTCGGCGCCTGGCGTGAGGTGCGCGCGGCGAACGCGACGTGGCTCGCACGCTGGGAGGCCACGCCACCCGAGGGGGCGCCGGCCGAGGTCAGCTTCGCGGCCATGGTGCGCTTCCTCCGGGCGGAGGCGCGCGGCGGGCGGATGCTGCCCTGGGTCGTCACCTACGACGGCCGGCTCGTCGGCCAGCTCACCGTGGGCAGCATCACGATGGGCTCGCTGCGCTCCGGGCAGGTGGGCTACTGGATCGACTCGCGCTTCGCCGGCCGCGGCATCATCCCGACCGCCGTCGCGCTGGCCGTCGACCACGGCTTCCGGGTCGTCGGGCTGCACCGGGCCGAGGTGAACATCCGCCCCGAGAATGCCGCCAGCCTGCGGGTCGCCGAGAAGCTCGGCTTCCGCGACGAGGGCCTGCGCCCGCGGCTGCTGCACATCGACGGGGCCTGGCGCGACCACCGGTCGTTCGCGATCACCGCCGAGGAGGTGCCGGAGGGCCTCTTGGTCCGCTGGCGCCGCGCCCAGGCCCTGCACTGAAAGTGACACGCGTGTAAGACACGCCGGGCGGATTGGGCAGCGACCCCCGTACCCCACTTACCGTGGGACGTCGTGAGCAGCGGTCTGATCTATGCGGTCATCGTGGGCGCGTGGGCCGCCGTCCTGATCCCGATGTGGCTGCGCCGCCAGGACGCCCGGGCGCAGCAGCGTGCTGAGGAGGACTCCCCGCTGGCGGTGCGCGTGGTGTCCCGCGGCGGGGAGGAGCGCCGGGAGACCTCGCGGCGCACCCGACCCGATCCGGTCGACGACCTGCCCCGCCTGCCCCGCCGTCCGCCGGGGGCCTGGGGCGGCCGGCGTTCGCTGGCGGCGAGGCGCCGGCGCCTGCTCGGCGCCCTCATGGGCGTCACCGTCTTCGCGACGGTGGGTGCCCTGCTCTCCGTGCTGTCTGCGCGGTTCCTGGCCGGCTGCCTGCTGCTGCTCGCCGGCTACCTCGTGCACCTGCGCCTGCAGGCCCGCCGCGACGCGGCTCTCGCTCGGCGCCGCCGCGAGCTGCGCAAGCGCACCGAGACCCGCATGCGCCGCGTCGACTCCGCCGAGCGGGTCGTGGCGCTGCGCCGCGCCCGCG
>JALYMT010000299.1 GCA_030773555.1 Actinomycetota bacterium
GCAACTTGACCGGCGGTGATCGTCGCGTCAGACCCTCAACTGCTGCGCGTGATCTTGATCGGCGGCTTGAGTAAGCGGGGCCGCGTCCTGCGGGGACTCCGCTGCTGCCTCGCCGTGCGGCTGACCAAGAGCAATCGGACTGACCGAGCGAGTAGCCGCTCGCCCGCAGCGCCGGGTATCGGACGTCGTCACCACGGGAGCGCGAGCCCTGCTCGTACCGGCCGCCCTCGTCCTCGTCGCGGTGCCGGCGGCGCTCGTCGTCGGGGGACCGCTCGCCGCTCTCACCGACCACCGCATCCTTGATCCGGTCGAACAGCCCGCCGTCGTTGCTCACGGCGCCCCCCCTCCAGCCGACCCGACCAGCCGATGCTGGCACAGCCCGACGAGCGCCGAAGCGTACTGACGTCACGGCCGCGCCGCCGGCCGCCAGGCCCGCTCTTCGTCGGCGGTCCCGAAGGCAGCACACGGCGCTCAGGAGCCGGGCTCGTCGCGGCCGCCGCACTGCCCTACCTACTGCTCACCGGCCGATCGTGCACCTGCCGACACGCTGCCCAGAACCTGCGCTATCAGGCACCCACTGCGGGGCCGCGACCGGCCCCGCAGGCGCAGCGGAAGGCCGAACAGTCCAGCAAGCGGGTGTACGTCGAAAGCGGGCCGACCCCGGTCGTCGGCGACCAGCATGTCCCGTGACCCTGGCCCCGGTAGGTGTCCTTCGCCGGCGCTGCAGCGCCGGCTCTGAACGGCGACGTGCAGTGACGGACGCAGGTCGGCGGTCGTCCCGGTTCTCGCCCCGCCGTACTCCCTGATGGGGTGCCAGCACGGCGGCGCCTCCGGACTGCGCTCCAGCAGGATCTGGTCGCTTCCGGGCTACTCCCGCCGTTCGGTGCGGCACCGCAGCGCGCGCAGCCGAGCGGTCACCTCCTTGACCTGAAAGGGGTTGGCCACGTGATCGTCCGCGCCAACCTCCAAGCCGGCGACGATGTCGTGCGTGTCCGCGCGCGCTGACGAGGACGATGGGCGCGTCGCTGAACCGGCGGACCTGACGGACGCAGCCAAAACCGTTCATCCCCCCACGCCAGGTCACGATCATCAAGTCGGCTGGCGCCGGCACATGACCTCCACGCCCGCCTCGCCGCTGCTGGCCTCGACCACCGCGTGCCGTCGTCCTCCAGCGCCAGGCGTAGCAGCATCCGGATCCGCTCGTCGTCCTCCACCACGACCACACGAGCCATTCGTGCATCGTGGCACTCGATTCAGGCCGCGTGCCGCCGTTCGGCGCTCCAGTCCGTGAATCGTCACGCGCCCGCAAAGTTCCCGCCGGCCTCACCGCAAAGCTGCCGGGCCAGACTGACCGCAGCGGGGCAGCGAGGAGGACGAACGGCGCACGGCGACGGCGACTGCCTGACCCTGGTTCTTCACGACCAGCGACGTCGCCGAGCACCTGGCATTGCGCCGGAACGTGCTGCACCGGGTCCTGCACATCCAGGTCATTCCCGAACGAGCCCGGCCAGTGCCTGCTCACCGCTGAGCCGGTGGCGCTCTGGCCACCTCCCAGCCCGACAGCGGTCCAGCCCAGGACCGTGACGCCAAGGGAAGGACGAAGCGATGCTCTACGACGGCTGGCACGGGCCGGTTCGGGTGCTGGTCGTGGGCGGCTTGGCCTATCTGGCGTTGGTCGCGCTGCTACGGATCTCCGGCAAACGCACCCTCGCCAAACTCAACGCCTTCGACCTGATCCTCACCGTCGCGCTCGGCTCCACCCTCGCCACGGTGCTGCTGACTCTGCTGGCGCAGCACCTGGTCGAGTTCGGTCTGGGTGAGGCGTTGCCGGCGCAGCGCGTCGGGCAGCAGCTGCCCCTGGTAGACGAGCAGGGTGGGTTCGGAGCGCACCAGGCGGCGGAGCCGGGCGGAGCGCACGCTGCTCCAGGTGACGGCGTACTGCAGACCAATCAGAAGCGCGAGCGCGGTGACGCCCTCAGCGACAGAGACGGTGCTGGACAGTCCGGCTCTCGACCAGATCGCCGCTCTGGTGCTTGAGACCGACGGCAGCTTCGCTGTCGTTCCGATGTCGACGCCGCCGCCCGCCCCGAGCTCACCCGGAGCGGCCGCAACGTCGGGCGCGCCCCATGAACCGCTCACAGCCGCTACCTGCAGTGCGACACCCCAGTACCGGCCACCCTCAACCGCCTCCGCCGCCAGCTCGTGGTGATGGAAGGACTCCGGCCGCAGCCGACCGAGCCGGGAGCCGTGGGAGCCAACAGCGCCGGACGCCGGCGTCCGCGGCCTGCTCTACGGTCACGCCTGAGGACAGCAGCCGCCGCCGGCGGACCACGTGGGCCGGTGCTGGGCACAAGCGAGGCATGCTCAGCCTCGTGCGCTGCACGAGCAGGACCTCGGCCCGGCGCGCGTCCATCGCTGGCAGTCGCTGGCAGGTGGACGAGGGCTTGGACTCAGTCGGGGCGCGCCGGAGCCGTCTGGTGTCCAAGATCGTATGACCGGGACATCGCCCAGGACCTGCCGTACTCCCGGACGGCGCTGCACACGTACGGGCTGCTCACGGGACGGTGGTCACCGGCCACAGCGGGATGCACCTGTTGGCGCCCGCCGCGGTCCGGGTATTGCCCGATGGCGTTGTCCAGGGTTGGAGCGGGCAGTTGCGCCGCGGTCGGCTCCGCCTTCGGTGCTGAACCTCCTCGCTCACGCCGGGGACCGGACAGTGGTGCCCGCTCACGTGCGTCGGGCCCAGCCGTCAGCGCCGTCACGCCGAGCTATCAGCTCCCGCACCTGGCCGAGTAGGGACCTTGTCATCGGCAGACCTCCCTCATGAGCGACAGTCCCGACGGCACCGGGCCGCGCCTCCTCACCGGCCCGATGCGCGCACGCCCCTCCGCCGAGCACCTGGCGCCTGCCGCTCGGCTCGCACGGGAGCACTGGTTCGTACGCGGACCCCTGGTCCCCGCCGTGCTGGCCTCGTGCGCGGTGCCGGGGCTGCTCCCGCCGGTCCGCATCGCCGGACGGCACTACCTGGACGGCGGCCTGGTCCAC
>JALYMT010000300.1 GCA_030773555.1 Actinomycetota bacterium
CCCGCGACCCACTCCGCGACCGCGGTCACCCCTGCACCCGCCGGCGCAGCGCCTGCCGGTCGAGCTTGCCGGGTCCGGCGAGCGGAAGCGCGTCGAGCACGAGGAGGCCCCGGGGAGCCCCCGCCTGCCCCACCCGGGCTCCGACCCACGCGCGCAGCTCGGCGATCGACGGGGCCGGACCGTGCGGCACGACCACGGCGACCAGCCGCTGCCCCCACTGCGCGTCGGGCACCGCCACCACGGCCGCCTCGCGCAGCCCCGGATGCTCGCGCAGCGCGTCCTCGACGTGGCACAGCGCCACGTTCTCTCCACCGCTCACCACCACGTCGTCGGCCCGGCCGAGGATCTCGAGACGCCCCTGGGCGTCGACGCGGCCCAGGTCCTGCGTGACGAGCTCCCCGTCGGTGAGGGCCGCGGCGGTCAGGTCGGGGCGCAGCCGATAGCCGGCGAAGAGCACCGGCCCCGACACGCGCACCCGCCCGTCGCCCCCGATGCCCACCCGCACCCCGTTCAGCGGGCGCCCGTCGTACACGCAGCCCCCGCAGGTCTCGGTCATCCCGTACGTCGCCACCACGCGTACGCCGGCCGCCTGCGCCCGGTCGAGCAGGGTGGGGGGAGCGGCGGCGCCGCCGAGGAGCACGGCGTCGTACGCACGCAGCGCCTCGACGGCCGGCGGTCCGGCGTCGAGGAGGCGGGCGAGCTGGGTCGGCACCAGCGAGGTGTAGCGCCGGGTGCGCGACGGGAGGCGGGCGGTGGCGGCGGCGAAGTCGTCGGGGTGGAAGCCGCGGGTGAGGTCGAGTGCGGCGGGCTCGGTGCCCCCGACGAGGGAGCGCACCAGGACCTGCAGGCCGGCGACGTGGGTCAGGGGCAGCGCGAGCAGCCAGCGTCCGGGCCCGCCGAGTCGGGCGATCGTGGCGGCGGCGGAGGCGGTGAGCGCCGGGGCGCCGAGCAGCGCCCCCTTCGGCTTCCCGGTCGAGCCGGTCGTCGGCACGACGAGCGCGACGTCGTGCTCGAGCGGGTAGCCCGCGTGGTCCGGACGCAGCGCCGCGACCAGGCGGGTGGCCGCAGCGGGGTCGTGGGGTAGCGGCACGAGAGCGGGACCGCTGCCGTCGATCGCCACGGCGAGGGCGGGCAGGACGGTGGCGAGCGCGTCCGGCCCGGCCGGGATCGGCAGGGGGGTCAGGCGGCGCGGCACCCCGGCACGGTAGTCCCCGGACGCGGTGGGTAATCGGGCGCGCATGACAGCAGCCGAAGCCGAGGAGCGCAGGGCCGCGCCACTCATCGAGCCACCGCGCCTGCGTACGGGCGAGGAGCGCTCGGCCACCCGGCTCGAGCTCTTCTTCGATCTGGCCTACGTCCTGGCCGTCGCCGAGCTGGCCTCCGCGGCGTACCAGGACCCGACGCTGCGCGGCTCGGTCGTCTTCGTCGGCCTGTTCACCGCTGTCTGGTGGTCGTGGGTCTCCACCATCCTGTACGCGAACCGCTACGACACCAACGACGTCATCTACCGGCTGGCGAAGCTGGCCGGCACCTTCGCCGCTTGTGGACTGGCGGCCAGCGCGAGCGGAGCGCTGGGCGAGGAGGCGGTGCCCTTCGTCCTGAGCTTCGTGGGACTCCGCGTCCTGCTGTTCCTGCTCTACCTGCGCGCCTACCGGCACGTGCCCGAGGCCCGCGCCAACATCGCCTTCTACCTCGCCGCCATCGCCGCCAGCGGCGTGGTGTGGACGGTCTCGCTGGCCTTCGAGGGCAACGCCCGCTACCTGCTGTGGGCGGTGGGGCTCGCGGTCGCGATCGCCGCCCCGTTCCTCGCTACCCGCTTCAGCACGGACGTGCCGCTGCACCTCGAGCACCTCCCCGAGCGCTTCGGGCTCTTCGTCATCCTCGTCCTCGGGGAGTCCCTCGCGGCCGTGGTCACCGGGCTGCAAGAGACGCACTGGGACCTCGACTCCCTCGTCGTGGGCGCGCTCGGGTTCTCCATCGCGGCCGCCCTGTGGTGGAGCCACTTCGACCTCGGCGGAGCCGCCGCTAAGGCGCGCCTGCTGGCGATCGGCGGCGAGCGCGCCTCCCACGCGCACGACACCTACGTGTTCGCCCACCTGCCGATCACGCTGGGGCTGGCGGCGGTCGGCGTCGGGATCGAGCACTTCGTCGTCCACCCCGTCGGTGAGCTGTCGGCCGGCGCCGAGTGGATGCTCTACGGCGGGGTCGCCACCTACCTCGTGGGGACGGTCCTGCTGCTCGCGGGCACCTCGGGCAGCCTGCGGGCGGCCTGGCCGTGGCCGGGGGTGGCGGTGCCCGCCGTCCTCATCTTCGGCGCGCTCACCGTGATCCCCCCCAAGCTCTCGGTAGCTGCGATCACCGCGACGGTGGTCGCCACGGTGGTCGTCGGCATGCGCCAGCAGCGCAGGGGCGAGCTGGAGACCACGGAGGCGTGACGCCTGCACCAAGAGGGGGCCAGGCTCGCCAGAGGGCGCGAGGCTCGCTGCCGGC
>JALYMT010000301.1 GCA_030773555.1 Actinomycetota bacterium
AGGTGGCGCCGCACCGCGGCGGCGGTCAGGCCGAGCCGGCTGGCCAGGGCCGCGGCCGTGGAGGGGCCGTTCTCCAGCACCGACCGGGCAACCCGCAGCCGCGTACGGTCCTCGACCGCCGCCGTCGGCTCCTGCGTACCCATGGTTTTCACAACAAGATTGTGGCGTTAATCCTGCCCGACGGCAACCTGGTGCTCGAACCGGGATCGGGCGACGGTCTCCCTAGACTTCGCGGCATGACCGCAGCGGTCGAGATCCGGGGTCTCGTGAAGCGCTACGGCGCCCGGACCGCCGTCGACTCCCTCGACCTCGTCGTGCCGTACGGCAGCGTCACCGCGGTGCTCGGCCCCAACGGCGCGGGCAAGTCGACCACGATCGAGTGCTGCGAGGGCTACCGGCGCCCCGACGCCGGCCGCGTCCGCGTGCTGGGCCTGGACCCGGCGCGCGACGGGTCCAGGCTGCGACCCCGCGTCGGGGTCATGCTGCAGTCCGGTGGCGTCTATCCCGGCGCCCGGGGCCTGGAGATGCTGCGCCACGTCGCCGCGCTGCACGCGCATCCGCTCGACGTGGGCGTGCTCGCCGAGCGCCTGGGGCTGGGCGCGCTGGGACGCACCCCGTACCGCCGGCTCTCCGGCGGCCTCCAGCAGCGACTCTCGCTCGCGCTGGCCGTCGTGGGCCGGCCCGAGCTGGTCTTCCTTGACGAGCCCACCGCCGGCCTCGACCCGCAGGCCCGCCACGCCACCTGGGAGCTGATCTCGGACCTGCACCGCGACGGCGTGACCGTGGTGCTGACCACGCACCTGATGGACGAGGCCGAACGGCTCGCCAGCCGGGTGGCCGTGGTCGACTCGGGCCGCGTGATCGCCGAGGGCAGCCCGGCCGACCTCACCAGCGTGGGAGCCGAGGACACGCTGCGCTTCTCGGGGCCCCCCCGCCTCGACCTCACGCCGTTGCGGATCGCGCTGCCCGAGGGCAGCCGCGCCGCTGAGGTCGCGTCGGGCGCGTATCTGGTCGAGGGGCCCATGGGTCCTCAGCTGCTGGCCACCGTGACCTCGTGGTGTGCGGCCAACGGGGTCATGCCGGGCGGCCTGACCGTGGCCCGGCGCAGCCTCGAGGACGTCTTCCTCGACCTCACCGGACGGCAGCTGCGATGAGCGCGGGCACCTTCGCCCCGCGTCCCGGTGCCGCTCCCCTGCCCCGGATGATCGGCGCGCAGGCCGGGCTCGAGCTGCGCCTGCTGCTGCGCAACGGGGAGCAGCTGGTGCTCACGCTGGTGCTGCCCGTGCTGCTGCTGCTCGTCTTCTCGTACGCTCCCGTCGCCGGCCTCGTCGACGGGGGCACCCGGGCGGTCGACGTCGTCGCGCCCGGCATCCTCGCCCTCGCGGTGCTCTCGACCGCCTTCACCGGGCAGGCGATCGGCACCGGCTTCGAGCGGCGCTACGGGGTGCTCAAGCGGCTGGGCGCGACCCCGCTGCCCCGCTGGGGGCTGCTCGCGGCCAAGACCGGCGCGGTGCTCGCCGTCGAGGTGCTGCAGGTCGCGCTGCTCGTCGGGGTCGCCCTCGCCCTCGGCTGGGCACCCCGGGCAGCGATCCTTCCCGCCGTGGTGCTCCTCGTGCTCGGCACGGCCGCCTTCAGCGCCCTCGGCCTGCTGATGGCCGGCACCCTGCGCGCGGAGGCGACCCTGGCGGCCGCGAACCTCGTCTACGTCCTGCTGCTGCTCGGCGGCGGTGTCGTCGTGCCCCTCGACCGCTATCCCGGCGTCCTGCGGCCCGTCCTGGAGCTCACGCCGCTGGGAGCGCTGTCCGAGGGCCTGCGCGACGTGCTGCAGCGGGGCGCGGGGCTGCCCCTGGCCGCGGTCGGCGTGCTGCTCGCCTGGGCGCTGGTCGCCGGAGTCCTCGCCGCCCGCACCTTCCGCTGGGAGTGACCCCGCAGCTGCTCGAGAGGAGGTGTCGGCGGCTCCTACGATGGGCGCCGTGCTCGGCCGACTGCTCTCGCCCACGGCGGCGACCGTACGGGCCCTCGCGCTCGCCTCGGTAGTCGCCAACCTCGGCATCGTCGTGACCGGCGGAGCCGTCCGACTCACCGCGTCCGGGCTCGGCTGCCCGACCTGGCCGTCGTGCACGGACGACTCCTGGACGCCGACGCAGGAGTACGGCCTGCACGGGCTGATCGAGTTCGGCAACCGGCTGCTGACCTACGTCCTCGTCGCCGTCGCCCTGGCCACGCTGGTGGCCGCCTGGCGGCACCGACCCGTCCGTCAGGACTGGCAGCGGCTGGCCGTCGTGCTCTTCCTCGGCATTCCGGCGCAGGGGGTCATCGGCGGCGTCACCGTGCTCACCGACCTCAACCCCTGGGTCGTGATGCTGCACTTCCTGTGCTCCATGGTGCTCATCGGGCTGGCGACCGTGCTGCTGGCGCGGACCCAGGAGCCCGAGGGCCCGTCCCGACTGCTCGTGCACCCCCTGCTGCACCGGCTCGCCGTGGGCACGCTGGGCGTGCTGGTCGTCGTGCTCTACCTCGGCACCGTGCTCACGGGCAGCGGCCCGCACGCTGGCGACGCCGACGCCCGCCGCACCGGCCTCGACCCGCTGCTGATGAGCCAGCTGCACGCCGACGGGGTCTTCCTGCTGGTCGGGCTCACCGTGGCGCTCCTCGTCGCCCTGCACGCCGGTGGCGCGCCCAGCGCAGCGCGGCGAGCCGCCGCCGTCCTGCTCGCCCTCGAGCTGGCGCAGGGCACCGTGGGCTACCTCCAGCTGTTCACCGGCCTGCCCGTCGTCCTGGTCGCCGTGCACATGCTGGGCGCCGGGCTCCTCGTGGTCGCCGCCGTACGAGCCGTGCTCGCCCTCCGCTCCCGGGCCACGCCCGCCGCGGACGTGCCCCGTCCGGCGCTCGCCGGGAGCGCCCGGAACGCGTGACCCGCCGGGCCGCGTCCGGCGCCGCCGTCCTGCTCGCCGTCGCGGCGTGCAGCCCGGCCCCCTCAACCCCGTCAGTCCCGCTCCGCACCGGCCCACCGACCCAGGGCTCTCCAGCGGAGGAATTCTCGGTGGAGGTGCGGCAGCACCGGCCTCCCCCGCCTTCGAGAGCGTCGCGCCCTCCCCGCCGGGGGACGCGCTGCTGGACGCCGGCACCCCGACGGTCGCGGTCCCCGTCCTCGTGACCGCGGGTCGGTGCGACGCCCACGGGTTGGGCGGGTCGACGAAGCCCTTCGACTTCTCGGTGCAGCTCGCCCTGGGGCGCGCCGCGCCCACCAGTCTGCTCTTCACTCCCGACGACGCCACCCGTCGCCCCCTGTTCGACGGCCTCGAGTACCTGTGCCGCGGCCGCTTCGAGGACAGGTAGCCCGCCGCGGGATTCACCGGCCGCCGCGCCCCGAGGGCAGCTGCTGGCCCGCCATCCGCCGCCACTCGTACGCTCCCGTACGCACCCGGGCGCCGAACTCCCGTGAGGACTGCTCCTCGATATGCGCGCCGGCGAGGGCGGCTGCCAGGTCCGCCCGCTCCGGGCCGTTGACGACGACGTCGCCGAACGCCCCGTCGCGTCCCACGAGCACGAGCCGGGTGGTCCCGCGCCCGACGTGCTCCGGGGCGCAGCTGACCGACGCGTCGCCCTCGACGGCGTGCCGGTGGCCGAAGCCGACGACGCGCCGGGCGGCGATCACCGTGGCCCGGTCGGGCGCCGACCCGTCGGGCCGCTGCTCGTTGCGGCGCAGGTACGCCTGCAGCTCCTGCCCCGCCCGCACCACGGCGACGACGAGCAGCAGGGCACCCAGCACCAGGAACGGCGGGCTGGCGTACGCGCCCGCCACGAGCAGGCACGCGCCCACGAGCAGCAGCGGCGGACCCCAGAGCGGGGCCGGCAACCGGACACCGTCGGGAACCGACAGGCCGCCGGGTCGGCGTTCCAGGACCACGGCGGCGAGCAGCGCGCCGCAGCAGAGCAGGCACCCTGCCGTCGACAGGACGGTGGTCGCGGGATCCAGGGCCGCGGCGCGGGCCCCGTAGGCCCGCAGCACGGCCACGACGAGCAGTGCGGCGCCGACGGCGGCGAGCGGGAGGAGGAGGCGACGCATGGCCGCAGGGTAGTGCCGCCGGAGCGCTCAGAGCGGCAGCAGCGGGTCGACGGCGACCGCGAGGAACAGCAGGGTCAGATAGGTGATCGACCAGTGGAACAGCCGCATCGGGGCGAGCGCCGGGCCGCTCAGCCCACGCGCCGCGCGCGCCCGCAGCCGGTGCGCCTCGAGCAGGAAGGCCGCCCCGAGCACGCCGGCGACGGTCCCGTATGCCACCGACATCGACGCGACCGGCCACAGCAGCAGCGACACGGCGACCATCACCCAGCTGTAGACCACGATGCGGCGGGTGACGACGCCCTCGCCGGCGACCACCGGGAGCATGGGCACGCCGGCGGCGGCGTAGTCGTCGCGGAAGCGCAGCGAGAGCGGCCAGTAGTGCGGCGGCGTCCAGAAGAAGATGACGGCGAACAGCACGAGCGGCGCCCAGCCGAGCGAGCCGCGTACCGCGGCCCACCCGATCAGCACGGGCATGCAGCCCGCGGCCCCACCCCAGACGATGTTCTGCGGGGTCCGTCGCTTGAGCAGCATCGTGTAGCCCACGACGTAGAAGAGGATCGCGGCCAGCGCCAGCGCGGCCGACAGGGCGTTCACGACCGCGGCGAGCAGGCCGACGGCGAGGACGCCGAGGACGAGCCCGAAGGCGAGCGCCTCCCGCGGGGACAACTCGCCGGTGACCAGCGGGCGGCGGCCCGTACGGTCCATCACCACGTCGATGTCGCGGTCGAGGTAGCAGTTGAGCGTGTTGGCGCTCGCGGCCGCGAGCGTGCCGCCGGCCAGCGTGGCGAGCACCAGGCCGAGAGGGGGCAGGCCGCCCGCCGCCAGGATCATCGTCGGGACGGTCGTGACCAGCAGCAGCTCGATGATGCGGGGCTTGGTGAGCGCGACGTAGGCCCGCAGCCGCCCGCCGGCACGCCGCCGGCCGCTACGTCGGCCCCGCGAGGGCGTCGACGCGCCGCGCGTACGCGGGTCGACGGCCGTCACGGACACCTCGGCAGGGGCAGGGGTTTGCCGACAGGGGTTGCAGGCAGGGTCAACAGTAGGCAGGGGCAACAGTAGTGCGAGGCGGCGGCGAGGCTAGCCGAGCATGCGGTGGCCTCGGTCACGCGTAGTGCCGAGGGCGGCCGGGTAGGCGCACCGGCAGCCGGGGCCCGTGGCGTGGTGGTGGTGGTGGGAAGGAGCGCGATGACCGAGACCGTGACGCCGACGGAGCGCCCGGCCGTAAGCATCAGGCCAGGACTCGCGTGGAGCGAGCTCGACCGGTGCCTCACCGACGTCGTGCGCGCCCTCGCCATGGACGCGGTCGAGGAGTCCGGGTCGGGTCATCCGGGCACCGCGATGAGCCTGGCCCCCGCGGCCACGCTGCTGTTCCAGCGGCTGCTGCGCCACGAGCCCACCGACCCGCTCTGGCCCGGGCGCGACCGGTTCGTCCTCAGCGCCGGGCACTCGAGCCTCACCCTCTACATCCAGCTCTACCTGTCGGGCTACGGGCTGAGCCTGGACGACCTGCGGCACTACCGCCAGTGGCAGAGCCTGACCCCCGGCCACCCCGAGCATGGGCACACCCTCGGCGTGGAGACGACCACCGGCCCGCTGGGCCAGGGGCTGGCGACCGCGGTGGGCATGGCGATGGCCGCCCGCCGGGAGCGCGGCCTGTTCGACCCGGACGCGGCCACCGGATCGAGCCCCTTCGACTCGACGGTCTGGGTGATCGCCTCCGACGGGGACCTGCAGGAGGGCGTGCAGGCCGAGGCGGCCAGCCTCGCCGGGCACCAACGGCTGGGCAACCTCGTGGTGCTCTACGACGACAACCACATCTCCATCGAGGGCGACACGAACGTCGCGTTCAGCGAGGACGTGCTCGCCCGCTACTCGGCGTACGGCTGGGACACCGCCCGGGTCGACGACGCCGAGGACGTCGAGGCGCTGTACGACGCCCTCACGGCGGCCCGCGCGGTCACCGACCGCCCGTCGCTGGTCGCCATGCGCTCGATCATCGCCTGGCCGGCGCCGAACGCGCAGAACACGGGCAAGGCCCACGGTGCCGCGCTGGGCGCCGAGGAGGTCGCCGCGACCAAGAAGGTGCTGGGCCTGGACCCGGCCACCTCGTTCGACGTGCCGGAGGAGCTGCTGGCGCACGCCCGGCAGGTGGCGGCTCGGGGCAAGGAGGCCCGGGCGGCGTGGGAGGAGCGCTTCGTCGCCTGGCAGCGGGCCCAGCCCGAGCGGGCCCGTGAGTTCGCGCGCATCTCCCGGCGCCGGCTGCCACCCGGGTGGGAGGCGCGGCTGCCCGAGTTCGAGCCCGGCAGGTCCGTCGCCACCCGCAAGGCCTCCGGTGAGGTGCTCAACGCGCTCGCCCCGGTGCTGCCCGAGCTCTGGGGCGGATCGGCCGACCTCGCGGAGTCCAACAACACCCACCTCAAGGGCGAGAAGTCTTTTCTGCCGGCCGGCTCCGACGCCGCCGACGCCGACCCGTACGGCCGCAACCTGCACTTCGGGGTCCGCGAGCACGCGATGGGCGCGATCCTCAACGGCATCACCCTCTACGGCGGCACCCGCCCGTACGGCGGCACGTTCCTGGTCTTCAGCGACTACATGCGCGGCGCGGTGCGCCTCGCCGCGCTGATGCAGCTGCCGGTCACCTACGTGTGGACCCACGACTCCATCGGGCTCGGTGAGGACGGACCGACCCACCAGCCGATCGAGCAGCTGTGGGCGCTGCGGGCGATTCCCGGTCTCGACGTGGTCCGCCCCGCCGACGCGAACGAGACGGCGGTGGCCTGGCGCACGGTGCTCGAGCGCGCGCACCGGCCGGCGGGGCTGTGCCTGACCCGGCAGAACGTGCCCACCTTCGACCGCTCGCCCGGCAGCGGATTCGCCTCCGCCGAGGAGGTGGCCCGCGGCGGCTACGTGCTCGCCGAGGCCAGCAACGGCGTGCCCCACGTCCTGCTCATGGGCACCGGCAGCGAGGTGCAGATCGCCGTGGCCGCCCGGGAGCGCCTCGAGGCCGACGGCGTGCCCACCCGGGTCGTCTCGATGCCGTGCTTGGAGTGGTTCCGCGAGCAGGAGCCCGCCTACCAGCAGGCGGTGCTGCCGCCCGCCGTGCGCGCCCGCGTCTCGGTCGAGGCCGGCATCGCGCTGGGCTGGCGCGAGTACGTCGGCGACGCGGGCACGTCGCTGAGCATCGAGCACTTCGGCGCGTCCGCGCCCTATCCCGTGATGTACGAGCAGTTCGGCCTGACCGCGGAGCGCCTGGTCGCCGCCGCTCGGGCGAGCATCAGCAAGGCCGCCACCATCCAGGGCAGCACCACCGGCAGCTGAGAGAGGTCCCGCATGGCACCGAACCGCGAGTCCGACGCCCCATCCGCGATCCTGCGCGACCTGTCCGAGGCGGGGGTGGCCGTCTGGCTCGACGACCTGAGCCGCCACCGGCTGCGGAGCGGGAACCTGCAGCAGCTCATCGCCGGCCGCTCGGTCGTGGGGGTCACCACCAACCCGACGATCTTCCAGAAGGCGATCAGCGGCAGCGACGTGTACGACGACCAGCTGCGCGAGCTCGCCCTGCGCGGCGTCGACGTCGGCGAGGCGCTGCGGGCCATCACCACCTACGACGTGCGCGCGGCCTGCGACGTGCTGCGACCCACGTACGACGCGACGGCCGGGCTCGACGGCCGGGTCTCCCTCGAGGTCGACCCGCGAATCGCGCATGCCACCGACCGCACGGTGGCCGAGGCCAAGGCGCTGTGGTGGCTCGTCGACCGGCCCAACCTGTTCATCAAGATCCCGGCCACCCGGCGGGGGCTCGAGGCGATCTCGGCCGCCCTCGCCGAGGGCATCAGCGTCAACGTCACGCTGATCTTCTCGCTGCAGCGCTACGAGGAGGTGCTGGCCGCCTACGCCACCGGGCTGGAGCGGGCCCGCGACAACGGCCACGACCTGTCCTCGATCACCTCGGTGGCCTCGTTCTTCGTCAGCCGGGTCGACACCGAGATCGACGAGCGGCTCGACAAGCTGGACTCCGAGCAGGCGCGGGCCTTGCGCGGAGCCGCCGCCATCGCCAACGCCCGGCTGGCCTACTCCCGCTTCGAGGACTTCACCGCCGGCGAGCGCTGGCAGGCCCTGGCCGCGGCCGGCGCCCGTCCGCAGCGGCCGCTGTGGGCCTCGACCGGGGTCAAGGATCCGGCGTACGACGACACCCGCTACGTCGTCGAGCTCGTCGCGCCGGGCGTGGTCAACACCATGCCGGAGGCGACGCTGCAGGCCGTGGCCGACCACGGCGTCGTCCGCGGCGACACGGTCAAGGGCACCTACGAGGAGTCTCAGCGCGTACTCGACCGCCTCGCCGCCCTCGGCGTCGACTACGACGACGTCGTCCAGGCGCTCGAGGAGGACGGGGTGAAGAAGTTCGAGGACTCGTGGCACCAGCTGATCGAGTCCGTCGTCGGCGAGCTCCGGCGCCACGGTGCGGAGATCACCCCCGAGGGTGCGGTCAAGCCCGCCGGGGGCGGTCCGGCCGCGGCCGACGTCGCGGAGACCGCCCGATGAGCTCGGCCGACGGCGTGCGGGTCGAGACCGTCGGCCCCGAGCTGGTCGCGCTGGGCAACGGCGCGCGCTCCAGCCTGGTCCGCGAGGGGGTCGCTCCCGCCCTGGCCGGCAAGGACGCCTCGCTGTGGGGGCCGGAGGCCGAGGCGGAGGCCTCGGTCCGGCTCGGCTGGCTCGACGTCCCCCGCTCGTCACGGCAGCTGCTCCCCCAGCTCGCCGAGCTGCGCGAGCGGGTGCGCGCCGCCGGCCTCGAGCACGTGGTCCTCGCCGGCATGGGCGGGTCCTCGTTGGCGCCCGAGGTCATCACCCGTACGCAGGGCGTCGAGCTCACGGTCCTCGACACCACCGACCCGCACCAGGTGCGGCGCGCGCTCGCCGACCGGCTCGACCGTACGGTCCTCGTCGTCGCCAGCAAGTCGGGCGGAACCGTCGAGACCGACAGCCACCGGCGGGCCTACGAGCAGGCGTTCCGCGACGCCGGCCTGACGCCGGAGGAGCTGGCCGGGCGGATCGTCGTGGTCACCGACCCCGGCTCGCCACTGGAGTCCGTCGCGCGGGAGGCGGGCTACGCCGTGGTGCTCGCTGATCCCGAGGTGGGTGGGCGCTACAGCGCGCTGACCGCCTTCGGCCTGGTGCCGAGCGCGCTGGCCGGAGCCGACGTGGCCGAGCTGCTCACCACCGCCGCCGACCTGGAGCCGGCACTGGCCAAGGACGACGCCAACCCGGGCCTCGAGCTCGGCGCCGTGCTGGGCGGCGCCGCCACCGCCGGGCGCGACAAGATCGTGCTCGCCGACGCCGGCTCCGGCATCGTGGGCTTCGGCGACTGGGCGGAGCAGCTGATCGCTGAATCCACCGGGAAGCAGGGCAAGGGCCTGCTCCCCGTGGTCGTCGAGAGCACCGACGCGCCCGGGTTCCGCGATGCCGGCGAGGACGCCCACCGGCTGGTCCTCGGCGCTCCCCCGGAGTCCCCCGACCGCTTCGAGGGCACCGTGGTGAGCGGACCGCTGGGCGCGCAGTTCCTGCTGTGGGAGTACGCCACCGCCGTGGCCGGCAGGGTGCTCGGGATCAACCCGTTCGACCAGCCCAACGTGCAGGAGTCCAAGGACAGCACGCAGGCGGTGCTCGAGGAGGCCGGCGACGGGTCGTTGCCGGAGGGCGCACCCGCGTTCACCGACGGCGCCGTCGCCGTGTACGCCGACCCCGGCACCCTGCGCGGTGCGGGCGACCTGGCGGGCGCGCTGGCGGCGCTGCTGGACAGCGTCGACCCGCGCGGCTATCTCGCCGTCCTCGCCTACCTCGACCGCATCGGGGAGGCCCGGGCGGCGGAGCTGCGCCCGCGGCTCGCGGCCGCGCTCGCCGGTCGGCAGGTCACCTTCGGCTGGGGACCGCGCTTCCTGCACTCCACCGGGCAGTACCACAAGGGCGGGCCGCCGAACGGCGCGTTCCTGCAGCTGACGGGTGTGGTCGTCGACGATCTCGACGTTTCCGGGCGGCCCTACACCTTCGGGCGCCTGCAGCTCGCCCAGGCGCTCGGTGACCTGCGCGCGCTGGGCAAGCGGACCCGCCCGATCCTCCGCCTGCACCTGCTCGACCGGCAGGAGGGCCTGCGCCAGCTGCTCGACGCCGCGGGGGCGGCACCCCGGTGAGCGCGCGAGGGCTCAACCCGCTGCGGCACGCGCAGGACCGCCGGCTGCCGCGCATCGCCGGGCCGTGCGGGCTGGTGATCTTCGGGGTCACGGGTGACCTCGCGCGCAAGAAGCTGATGCCGGCGATCTACGACCTGGCGAACCGCGGCCTGCTGCCACCCGGCTTCGCCCTGATCGGCTTCGCCCGCCGCGACTGGGCGGACCAGGACTTCGAGCAGGTGGTCCACGACGCGGTCAAGGCGCACGCGCGCACGCCCTTCCGCGAGGAGGTCTGGCGCCAGCTGGCCGAGGGGGTGCGCTTCGTGCCCGGCGAGTTCGACGACGACGAGGCGTTCGCGCGGCTGCGGAGCACCGTCGACGAGCTCGACCGGATCCGGGGCACCGGCGGCAACGTCGCCTTCTACCTCTCGGTGCCGCCACGCTCGTTTCCCACGGTGGTGCAGCAGCTCAAGCAGCACGGGCTGGCCGAGGGACCGTCCGGGTCCTGGCGGCGGGTCGTCGTGGAGAAGCCCTTCGGGCACGACCTGGCCAGCGCGCAGGAGCTGCAGCGCGTCATCTCCGAGGTGTTTCCGGCCGAGGCGGTCTTCCGCATCGACCACTACCTCGGCAAGGAGACCGTGCAGAACCTGCTCGCACTGCGCTTCGCCAACGAGATGTTCGAGCCGGTGTGGAACCGCAACCACGTCGACTCCGTCCAGATCACCATGGCCGAGGACATCGGCATCGGTGGCCGAGCGGGCTACTACGACGGCATCGGGGCGGCGCGTGACGTCATCCAGAACCACCTCCTCCAGCTGCTCGCCCTCACCGCGATGGAGGAGCCCGTCTCCTTCGATGCGCGCGACCTGCGCCTCGAGAAGGTCAAGGCCCTCTCGGCGGTGCAGCTCCCCCCGGACCTGGGGCTCGGCACCGCCCGCGGGCAGTACGCCGCCGGCTGGCAGGGCGGCGTGCCCGTGGGCGGCTACCTCGAGGAGGAGGGCATCCCCGCCGACTCGCGCACCGAGACCTACGCCGCGGTGCAGCTCGCCGTCGACACCCGGCGCTGGGCGGGGGTGCCGTTCTACCTGCGCACCGGCAAGCGGCTGGGCCGGCGGGTCACGGAGATCGCCGTGATCTTCTCCCGGGCCCCGCACCTGCCGTTCGCCAGCACCGCGGTGGAGGAGCTCGGCCAGAACGCGCTCGTCGTCCGGGTGCAGCCCGACGAGGGAGTCACCGTGCGCTTCGGCTCGAAGGTGCCCGGGACGACGATGGAGCTGCGCGACGTGACGATGGACTTCGCCTACGGCGAGTCGTTCACCGAAGCCAGCCCGGAAGCGTACGAGCGGCTCATCCTCGACGTGCTGCTCGGCGATCCGCCGCTGTTCCCGCAGCACGAGGAGGTCGAGCTGTCCTGGCGCATCCTCGACCCGATCGAGGAGTACTGGGCGAACTCGGGCCGGCCGGCGGCCTACGCCGCGGGCACCTGGGGCCCGGAGTCCGCCGACGCGATGCTGCGTCGCGAGGGCCGGTCCTGGCGCCGACCATGAATTCCGTCGCGCGGAGCCGACTGTGAATCTCGTTCGCGCGGAGCCGACTGTGAATCTCGTCGCGCGGAGCCGACCATGAACGTCGACCTCACCGAGACCAACGCGTCGAGAATCAACACGACCCTGCTGGAGGCCCGCCGCCGCTACGGCAGCGCGTCGTACAGCGCGGTCCTCACCCTGGTCGTGGTCAGCGACGAGCGAGGGCAGTACGACGCCGTCCGGGCCGCCGTGGCCGCCGCCCGTGAGCATCCGGCCCGCATCCTCGCGGTCATCCCCCGTCCCGACGACCGGCCGGGGTCGGGGAAGCCGCGGCTGGACGCCGAGGTCCGCACCAGCGGAGAGAGCGGCCCGGGTGAGGTCGTCGTGCTGCGGCTGCACGGGGAGCTGGCCAGGCACGCGGAGAGCGTCGTGCTGCCGCTGCTCCTGCCGGACGCGCCGGTCGTGACCTGGTGGCCGGGGGAGGCGCCGGGATTCCCGGCCGCCGACCCGCTGGGGGCGCTCGGCGCCCGGCGCATCACCGACGCGGCCGCTGCCGGCTCCCCGCTCGACGCGCTGCGCCAGCGAGCGCGCGGATACGCCCCCGGGGACACCGACCTGGCCTGGACGCGACTGACGCCCTGGCGGTCGGTGCTCGCCTCGGCCCTCGACGTCCCTTTCCCGCCGATCACCGGCGGGGGCGTCGTCGGCGAGGCCGGCAGCGCGAGCGCGGAGCTGCTGGCGTGCTGGCTGCGCTCCTGCCTCGAGGTGAGCATCGAGCGACGTGCCGGCTCCGCCCCGGGGGTCACCGAGGTGGTGCTGCACAGCGACGACGGCGACATCGGGCTGCGTCGCCTCGACCCGCAGGTCGCCATGCTGCGCCGGCCGGGATCGCCGGAGCGTCCCGTGGCCCTCTCGCAACGTCCCACCGCCGAGCTGCTCGCCGAGGAGCTGCGTCGCCTCGACGCCGACGACGTGTACGGCCGGACGCTGGCGCAGCTGGCTGGCGCACCGGCTGCCGGCGCACCCTCCCGGTGAGCGGGGCCCCCGTGGTGCTGGTGCACCGCGACGCCGACCTGCTCGCCCGCGCGGTCGCCGCCCGGCTGATCACCGGCCTGGTCGACGCGCAGGCGGCGCGGGCCTCGGCCTCCGTCGTCCTCACCGGTGGCACGACCGGCACCGCCACGCTGCAGGCCCTGGCCGACTCCCCCGCCCGCGACGCCGTCGACTGGTCCCGGCTGGACGTGTGGTGGGGCGACGAGCGTTTCCTGCCCGCCGGGCACGCGGAGCGCAACGAGACGGCGGCACGGGCGGTGCTGCTCGACTCCGTGCCGCTCGATCCGCAGCGGGTGCATCCGATGCCCGCCGCCGGCGGTCCGGGCGGTGACGATGCCGGCGGTGACGAACCGGAGGAGGCCGCCGCCAGCTACGCGGCGGAGCTCGCCCGCGCCCGCCGCCCCGAGGACACCTATCCGGGCACCGCCCCGGTGCCGGCCTTCGACGTGCTGCTGCTGGGGGTGGGCGCCGACGGGCACGTGGCCTCGCTGTTCCCCGAGCTGCCCGCGGTGCACGACACCCGGCCGGTGGTCGCGGTGCGCGGGGCGCCGAAACCGCCGCCCACCCGCCTCTCCCTCACCCTGCCCGCGATCCGCTCCGCCCGCGAGGTGTGGCTCGTGGTGGCGGGCGCCGACAAGGCGGCAGCGGTCGAGATGGCACTCGCGGGCGCGGGTCCGGTGCAGGTGCCGGCCGCGGCGGCGACCGGTCGGGTCCGCACGCGGTGGCTGCTCGACCGCGGCGCGGCCAGCCGGCTGCCGGCGACTCTCAGCCGCCGCGCGAGCCCCTAGCCTCGGCTCCTCGGCTCCTCGGCACCCTCGGCGCAGCCGTCAGGCTTCGCCGCGAAGCTTCTTCAGGGCCTCGGCGAGGATCGCGTCCCCGTCGGCGTCGTTGCGCCGCTCCCGCACGTAGGCGAGGTGGGTCTTGTAGGGCTCGTTGCGCGGGGGCGCGGGCGGGTGCTCGGCGTCCCGGCCGGCCGGATAGCCGCAGCGGGGGCAGTCCCAGGTCTCGGGCGGCTGCACCCCGGGCTCCTCCGCGAAGCTGGGGCGGGTCTCGTGACCCCGGGCGCACCAGTAGGACACCCGGGTGCGGGGAGCGGAGTCGCCGCGCTCGGCCTCGCCCATCGGGCCCGCCCCGACCCGGCTCCCCCGAATGGCATTGCCACTACCCACGACAGCCTCCCGCGGCCTCGTCCTCGACAGGCCGGGGCCTGCCGTCAGCGTGCGCCCAGTCTAGAGAGAACGCGCCCGCCGCTCGTACTCGGGAGCCGTGCGCGCGCTGCGGATCAGACCTTGACGAGCAGGCCGAGGCCGATGATGGCGCCCGACCAGAGGATGCCGGTGAAGATCGTGAGGCGGTCGAGGTTGCGCTCCACGACGGAGGAGCCGCCGAGGCTGGACGACACCCCGCCCCCGAAGAGGTCGGAGAGCCCGCCGCCCTTGCCCTTGTGCAGCAGCACGAGCAGGACGAGCACCACGCTCGTCAGCACCAGGACCACCGACAGGAGAATCTCGGAGATGTTCACGGCGCCCAGCGTACGGGGGGTCCGGCCGCGGGCGGGTCAGCCGCGGACGGCGGCCTGTCGATCGAAGCGCACGATCGCGGCGAAGTCGTCGGGGTCGAGGCTGGCCCCGCCGACCAAGGCGCCGTCGACGTCGGGCTGGGCCATCAGCGCGGCGCTGTTGGCACCCTTGACCGACCCGCCGTAGAGGATGCGCACCTCGCCGGACAGCGCCGGGGAGTAGAGCCGGGCGAGGGTGTCGCGGATCGCCGCCGCCACCTCCTGCGCGTCCTCGGGGGTGGCGACCTCGCCGGTGCCGATCGCCCAGACCGGCTCGTAGGCGACCACGAGCTGCCGAGCGGGCTCCGGCGGGACGTCGCGCAGCGCCGCCTCCACCTGGTCGACCGTGACGGGCACCTGCTCGCCCGCCCGGCGCACCTCCAGGCCCTCGCCGACGCACAGGATCGGGCGGATGCCGTGCCGCTGAGCGGCCTGCACCTTCGCGTTGACGACCTCGTCGGTCTCCCCGTGGTACTGCCGGCGCTCGGAGTGACCGACGAGCACGTACGAGCAGCCCAGCTTCGCGAGCATGGCCCCGGAGATCTCCCCGGTGTAGGCGCCCGAGTCGTGCTCTGAGAGGTCCTGCGCGCCGTAGCCGAGGTGGAGCTTGTCGCCGTCGACGAGCGTCTGCACCGAGCGCAGGTCGGTGAACGGCGGCAGCACCACCACCTCGACCCGGTCGAGCTCCTCGGAGCGCAGCGTGAACGCGAGCTTCTGCACGAGGGCGATGGCCTCGAGATGGTTCAGGTTCATCTTCCAGTTGCCGGCCATCAGCGGCTGGCGGGCGGGGCGGGCAGCCATGAGCTCAGGCCTCCAGGGCGGCGAGACCGGGCAGGGGACGGCCCTCGAGATACTCGAGGCTGGCGCCACCCCCGGTCGAGATGTGGCCGAACGCGTCGTCGGCGAAGCCCAGCTGGCGGATCGCGGCGGCGGAGTCGCCGCCGCCCACCACGGTGAGCCCCCCGGCGGCGCTCACGCCGGTCAGCGCCTGCGCGACGGCGCGGGTGCCGCCGGCGTACGGCGTCATCTCGAACACGCCCATCGGCCCGTTCCAGAAGACGGTGGCGCAGTCGGCGAGCCGGTCGGCGAAGCGCCGCCCCGACTCCGGGCCGATGTCGAGGCCTAGCCGGTCGGGCGGGATGCGCTCGGCCGGCACCACCTGCGGATCGGCGTCGGCGGCGAAGCCGGTGGCCGCGACGACGTCGACCGGCAGGACGATCTCGACGCCGCGCTCGTCAGCCCGACGGAGATAGCCGCGCACCACGTCGAGCTGGTCCTCCTCGAGGAGGCTGCGGCCCACCTCGTGGCCCTGCGCCCGCAGAAAGGTGAACACCATGCCACCACCGATGAGCAGCCGGTCGGCGGTCTCGAGCAGGCGCTCGATCACGCCCAGCTTGTCGGAGACCTTGGACCCGCCCAGTACCACGGCGTACGGCCGGTCGGGCGCCTCGGTCAACCGGCGCAGCACCTCGACCTCGGCGAGGACGAGCCCGCCCGCCGCGTGCGGCAGCCGGGCGGGCACGTCGTACACGCTGGCGTGCCGGCGGTGCACGGCACCGAAGCCGTCGCCCACGTACGCGTCGGCCAGCGCCGCGAGGCGGTCGGCGAAGCCGCCCCGCTCGGCGTCGTCCTTGCTGGTCTCGCCGGGCTCGAAGCGCAGGTTCTCGAGCAGCGCGACCTGCCCGCCGGCCAGGCCGGCCACTGCTGCGGTCGCGGAGTCGCCGACGGTGTCGGTGGCGAAGCTCACCGGCGCGCCCAGCAGCTCGGAGAGCCGCCCCGCGACCGGGGCGAGCGAGTAGCGCGGGTCGGGAGCTCCCTTGGGACGCCCCAGATGCGAGCACAGCACGACCCGGGCGTCGCGCTCGAGCAGGGTGCGCACCGTGGGCAGACTGGCGCGGATGCGCCCGTCGTCACCGATGGCGCCCTCGGCGAGAGGCACGTTCAGGTCGGCGCGCAGCAGCGCCCGCCGACCGGCGAGCCCGAGCTCCTTGTCGAGCTCGTCGATGCCGCGCACAGAAGAGTTCCTCGACGTCGTCGGGCGCGCGCTCAGAGGCCGCGGCCGACGTGGGCGGCGACGTCGACGAGACGGTTGGAGTAGCCCCACTCGTTGTCGTACCAGCCGACGACCTTGACCTGGTTGCCCTGCGCCATGGTCAGCGAGGCGTCGAAGGTGCACGACGGGGCGGTGTTGACGATGTCGCTGGAGACGATCTCGTCCTCGGTGTACTCGAGGATGCCCTTCAGGGGGCCGTCGGCGGCCGTCCGGTAGGCCGCGTTGACCTCGTCCCTGGTGACCTCGCGCTCGAGGGTGACGACGAGGTCGGTGACCGAACCGGTCGGCACCGGGACGCGCATCGCGATGCCGTCGAGCTTGCCCTTGAGCTCTGGGATGACCAGGCTGGTCGCCTTCGCCGCGCCCGTCGTCGTCGGGATGATGTTGATGGCGGCGGCGCGGGCGCGACGCAGGTCGGAGTGCGGGAAGTCCAGGATGACCTGGTCGTTGGTGTAGGCGTGGATGGTCGTCATCAGGCCCTTGACGATGCCGAAGCTGTCGAGCAGCACCTTGGCCATCGGTGCGACGCAGTTGGTCGTGCACGAGGCGTTGGAGATCACGGTGTGCGCGGCCGGGTCGTAGCGGTCCTCGTTGACTCCCATGACGATCGTGATGTCCTCGTTTTTCGCGGGCGCCGAGACGATCACCTTCTTGGCCCCGCCCTCGAGGTGCTTGCGGGCCTCCTCCGCCTTGGTGAAGCGGCCGGTCGACTCGATGACCACGTCGGCGCCGACCTCGCCCCAGGGCAGGGCGGCGGGGTCGCGCTCGGCGAAGGCGCGGAAGCTGCGGCTGCCGACGCTGATGCGGTCCTCGTCGGAGCCGACCGGGTCGCTCAGCCGGCCGAGGATGCTGTCGTACTTCAGCAGGTGCGCCAGCGTCTTGTTGTCGGTGAGGTCGTTGACCGCGACGATCTCGATGTCGGCGTTCGAGGCGAGCACGGCGCGGAAGAAGTTGCGGCCGATGCGGCCGAAGCCGTTGATGCCCACGCGGATCGTCATCGCGGTCCTCCTGCTGTCGGGAACTAGCCCGCGACCCTACCGCGCACCCGCCCCCCGCCTCGACCTCGGGAAGGCCCTCAGGGCACCAGCATCTCGGTGGTCAGGTCGACGAGGTGCGCCTCGGTGGTGGGCACGCCGAGGTCGCCGGCCCGCTTGTCGGCCATGGCCAGCAGCCGGCGGATCCGCCCGGCCACGGCGTCCTTGGTCATCGGCGGGTCGGCGAGCGCGCCCAGCTCCTCGAGGCTGGCCTGCTTGTGCTCAAGGCGCAGCCGGCCCGCCTCGCGCAGGTGTCGGGGCACGTCGTCGCCGAGGATCTCCAGCGCCCGCTCCACCCGGGCGCCGGCGGCGACCGCGGCCCGCGCGGACCGGCGCAGGTTGGCGTCGTCGAAGTTAACCAGCCGGTTGGCGGTCGCGCGGACCTCGCGGCGCATCCGCCGCTCCTCCCAGGCGAGCACGCTGGCGTGCGCACCGAGGCGGGTGAGCAGGGCGCCGATCGCGTCGCCGTCACGCAGGACGACGCGGTCGGCCCCGCGCACCTCGCGGGCCTTGGTCGAGATGCCCAGCCGGCGGGCAGCTCCGACCAGGGCGAGCGCGGCCTCGGGCCCGGGGCAGGTGATCTCCAGCGCGGACGACCGGCCGGGCTCGGTCAGGGAGCCGTGGGCGAGGAAGGCGCCGCGCCAGGCGGCCTCGGCGTCGCAGACCGCCCCCGACACGACCTGCGGCGGCAGGCCGCGGACGGGCCGCCCCCGCCCGTCGAGCAGCCCGGTCTGGCGGGCCAGCGCCTCGCCGTCACGCACCACCCGCAGCACGTAGCGGCTGCCGCGGCGCAGGCCGCCGGCCGCCAGCACGCTCACGTCGGCGGCGTGCCCGTAGATCTCTCCGATGTCCTTGCGCAGCCGCCGCGCGGTCACGCCCGCCTCGAGCTCCGCCTCGACCACGATGCGCCCGCTGACGATGTGCAGCCCTCCCGCGAACCGCAGCAGCGCCGAGACCTCCGCCTTGCGGCAGCACGGCTTGGTGATTCCCAGCCGGCTCAGCTCGTCCTTGACGGCGCCCGTCATCGCCATGCGCCACCACCTCCCCTTCCCTATTTGGCCGCCGGCGTCGCCGCCGACGAAAGATCCCTGGCTGCGGTCACGGTCGCGATCGGCGGCCGTACGGGCCGTCGCCGGCGGCGCGCCCGGCCAACGGCCGGGCCGCGAAGACCCGCGCGTAGGCCTGCGCGAGCCGAATCGGGTCGTGCCGGGGCGTCCCGTCGTCGGCCGCCACGTCGTGCAGGTGCAACTCTGCGCCGAAGAGGGCCGCCTCCTGCTGGAGGCTTGCCGGGTCCGCCACGGTTGCCGGGTCGGCGAGCACCGCGTCGAGCGACAGCTCGGGGGCGTGCGCGGCCAGCACCTCGAGGTGCTCCTCGGGGGAGAACCCGGCGGTCTCGCCGGGCTGGGGCGCGAGGTTGAGCGCGACCAGCTTCCGCGCCGGGGTGTGCATCAGGGCCGTCGCCAGCTCGGGCACCAGCAGGTGCGGCAGGACGCTGCTGAACCAGGACCCGGGGCCGAGGACGACCCAGTCGGCGGCCCGCACCGCCTCGACGGCATCGGGGCAGGCCGGCGGGTTCTCGGGCAGCAGCCGCAGGGCGGCCAGGCGGCCAGCGGTGGTGGCGACCGCCACCTGGCCGCGCACGGTGGTGGTCTCCCCCGGTGACGACGGGTCCGCTCCGATGACGGTGGCGGCGATGTCCAGGGGCACGGAGGCCATCGGCAGCACCCGACCGCGGGCGCCGAGCAGACGGCCGACCCAGTCGAGCCCCACCACGGGATTGCCGCCGAACTTCTCCCACAGCGCCACGATGAGCAGGTTCCCCACGACGTGACCGTGCAGGTCACCGTCACTGACGAAGCGGTGCTGCACGACCTCCTGCCAGGTGCGGCCCCACTCGTCGTCCCCGCAGAGCGCGGCGAGGGCCATGCGGAGATCGCCGGGGGGCAGCACCCCCAGCTCCTGGCGGAGGCGGCCGCTGGAGCCGCCGTCGTCTGCGACGGTGACGACCGCCGTGACGTGCGGCGTGATGCGCCGCAGGGCCGACAGCGAGGCCGCCAGGCCGTGACCCCCGCCGAGGGCGACGACCCTCGGCGCCTCCGGCAGGTCCGCGCAGGGGTCGCCGGCGGTCACTCGCGCCCCAGATCGCGGTGCACGACCCGCGCGTCGATGCCGTCGGATCCGACCCGGCGCGCAAGGTGCTCCGCCATCGCCACCGACCGGTGCTTGCCGCCCGTGCAGCCCACGGCGAGGGTGAGGTAGCGCTTCCCCTCCCGCTCGTAGCCGGCGGCCACGACGTCGAGCCACTGCCCGAAGCGCTCGGCGAACTCCTCGGCCCCCGGCTGGGCGAAGACGTAGTCGCGGACCGGCTCGTTACGTCCCGTGAGCGGTCGCAGCTCCGGCACCCAGTGCGGGTTGGGCAGGAAGCGGCAGTCGATGACCAGGTCGGCGTCGACCGGCAGGCCGTACTTGTAACCGAAGGACATCACGGTGGCCCGCAGCCGCGGGGAGTCGTCGGCGCGGAACACCTCGACCACCTTGGCGCTGAGCTGGTGCACGTTCAGCGCGGAGGTGTCGACGAGGATGTCGGCCGCGCCCCGCAGGTCGCGCAGCAGCGCCCGCTCCTCGAGGATGCCGTCGAGCACCCGGCCCTCGCCCTGCAGGGGGTGGGGGCGGCGCACCGACTCGAACCGGCGCACCAGCGCGTCGTCCGAGGCCTCCAGGAACACGATCTTCGGCTCGACCTTGGCCTGGCGCAGGCTCTCGAGCGCCGCCTGCAGGTCGGCGAAGAAGGTGAGGTTGCGGACGTCGACGACAGCGGCGATCTTCGGCACCGCGCCCCGCGTGCGCTCGCCCAGGTCCGCCAGGTGCGGCAGCAGCGCCGGCGGCAGATTGTCGACGACGTACCAACCCAGGTCCTCGAGCGCGTGCGCGGCGGTGGTGCGCCCCGCGCCGGACATGCCGGTGACGAGCAGGATCTGCAGGTCGGCGCCGGGTCCGGTTCCGGCCGCCGTCACGTCTCCTCCACGATCTCGCCGGTGGTCAGGTTGACGGCCGGCGCGGCCGGGCCCGCGGCGGCGAGGGCGGCGACGACGGCTTCGGCGGTCCGCGGGCCGATGCCGGGGACCGTGGCGATCTCCTCGGCGCCAGCGGCGCGCAGCCGCTTCACCGACCCGAAGTGGCGCAGCAGCGCCTTGCGGCGCGTCTCCCCCAGGCCGGGCACGCCCTCGAGGGCGCTCTCGATCATCGACTTCGACCGCTTCTGCCGGTGGAAGGCGATCGCGAACCGGTGCGCCTCGTCGCGCACCCGCTGCAGGAGATAGAGGCCCTCGCTGGTTCTAGGCAGCACCACCGGATGCTCCTCACCGGGCAGCCAGACCTCCTCGAGCCGCTTCGCCAGCCCGCACAGGGCGACGTCGTCGACCCCGAGCGCGGCGAGCCCACCGGCGGCCGCCGCCACCTGCGGGGGCCCGCCGTCGACGACGACGAGGTTCGGGGCGTACGCGAATCGACGGGGCCGCCCCGTCTCCGGATCGAGCCGGTCGAAACCGGGGGTGCCCTCCACGTCGATCTCGCCGTACGTGCTGTGCTCCTCGACGTAGCGACGGAACCGCCGGCCGATGACCTCGGCGATCGAGGCCGCGTCGTCCTGGCCCTGCACCCCGCGGATCGTGAAGCGGCGGTACTCGCTCTTGCGGGCCAGCCCGTCCTCGAAGACGACCATCGACGCGACCACGTCGGTGCCCTGCAGGTTGGACACGTCGAAGCACTCGATGCGCAGCGGGGCGGCGTCGAGACCGAGGGCGTCGCGGATCTCCTCGAGCGCGCGGCTGCGCGTGGTGAGGTCGCTGGCCCGCTTGGTCTTGTGCAGGGCGAGGGCCTGCGCGGCGTTGCGGGCCACGGTGTCGAGCAGGGCGCGCTTGTCGCCCCGCTGGGGCGCGCGCAGCTCGACGCGGGCGCCGCGCTGCAACTCGAGGAGCTGACCCACGAGGTCGACGTCGGCGGGCAGGGCGGGCACGAGCAGCTCGCGGGGGACGTCGTTGCCGCCGTCGAGATAGAACTGCTCGACGAACCGCTCCACCAGGTCGCCCGTGCCGACGTCCTCCACCTTGTCGACGACCAGCCCGCGCTGGCCGCGGATGCGCCCCCCGCGGACGTGGAAGACCTGCACCGCCGCCTCGAGCTCGTCCTCCGCGAAGGCGATCACGTCGGCGTCGGTGCCGTCGCGCAGCACGACGGCGTTCTTCTCCATCGCGCGCTCGAGGGCCTTGAGGTCGTCGCGCAGCCGGGCGGCCCGCTCGAACTCGAGGTTGGCCGCCGCGACCTGCATCTCCTTCTCGAGCCGACGCAGGTACGGGCCGGTCTGCCCGGCCATGAAGTCGCAGAAGTCCTCGGCGATCCGCCGGTGCTCCTCGGCACTGACGCGGCCGACGCACGGCGCGGAGCACTTGTCGATGTAGCCGAGCAGGCAGGGCCGTCCCACCTGCCCGGCCCGGGTGAACACCCCGTTGCTGCAGGTGCGCGCAGGAAAGACCCGCAGCAGCAGGTCGAGGGTCTCCCGGATCGCCCAGGCGTGCGCGTACGGACCGAAGTAGCGGACGCCCTTCTTCTTCGGTCCGCGCATCACCAGCAGTCGCGGATAGTCGTCGTCGAGGGTCACCGCGAGGCTGGGATAGCTCTTGTCGTCGCGGTAGCGGACGTTGAAGCGCGGGTCGTACTCCTTGATCCAGGAGTACTCCAGCTGCAGTGCCTCGACCTCGTTCTGCACCACCGTCCACTCGACGGAGGCGGCCGTCGTGACCATCTGGCGGGTGCGCGGGTGGAGCGCGGTCACGTCCGCGAAGTAGCTGTTCAGGCGCTGGCGCAGGCTCTTGGCCTTGCCCACGTAGACCACGCGGCCCGCCGCGTCGCGGAACCGGTAGACGCCCGCGGACGTCGGGATCGTCCCCGGCGCCGGCCGGTACGACGACGGGTCTGCCACGGGGTCCAGCGTACGTGCGGGACGGCCGCTCCCGACCCCCGTTCCGCCCCGTCCGGCGGTGGCTGGGACGCTCGCTGCGTGCCGCGTCCGCCGTCCGAGCCGGTCACCGCCGAGGTCCTGATC
>JALYMT010000302.1 GCA_030773555.1 Actinomycetota bacterium
CGGTCAGGGTGGCGTCGAGGGTGGCCCGCAGCCGGTGCAACGGGTCGGCGCGGAAGTCGCTGTGCTCGGCGACCCCCGCGGCGACCAGCGGGTGGGCGACCTGGAGGAGCAGCGCGGCGGGCCCGCCCAGCAGCACGACCCGCTCCCGGAGCACCGACCACGCCGTCGACGCCGGGCCGAACAGGCCGGGGTCGCCGGGTACCCCCGGTGCCGGCGCGGGCGGGAACAACGACCGGAACGAGGCCACGACGCCATGCACGCCCGGGGGGACCTCGCCCGTACCCGGACCGCGGAAGGTGCCGGCGCTCACGGTGGTCACCGTATGTGCAGGATCGCAAGACCACGGAGTTCTCGCAGGGCACTCCCGCCGCTCCCTTGTTGGCGCTTCGACATGGAGAACAGCGCCATGCCCAGCGTGGGGATCGAGGACGTCCCGGAGCACACCCACGCCGTCCTGCGCCGTCGCGCGGCCCTCGCTCACCAGTCGCTCCAGGAGTACCTCCGCATGCGTCTCATCGAGGAGGCGGAGACCCCGACCGTCGACGAGGTGCTGGAGCGCGGGGGTGGCAGGTCGGGAGGACGAGTGCCGTTCTCGGTGGCTGCCGGGCCCGTCGCGGAGGACCGTGCTCGTCGTTGACGCGAGCGTCCTCGCACCGGCCCTCGCCGACGACGACTTCGACGGCGACATCGCTCGCGTCCGCCGCCGGCGACCCGGCGCAGGGCGTCGAGGAACTCCCGCACGTCGGCGACCCGGTCCTCGAGCAGGTAGCCCACGCCCCGGGTGTCACTGGCGAGCAGATCGACGGCGTAGCGCTCCTCGACGTACTGCGAGAGCACGAGCACCGCGACCCGGGGCCACTGGCGGCGCAGCACCAGCGCCGCTCGGATGCCCTCGTCGGTGAAGGTCGGCGGCAGCCGTACGTCGACCACCGTCGCGTCCGGCCGGTGCTCGGCGACCGCCGACAGCAGCTCCTCGGCGGAGCCGACGGCGGCGGCAACCTCGACGCCGGCGTCGGCGAGCAGGCGGGTGAGGCCCTCGCGCAGCAGCACGGAGTCCTCGGCGATCACGACGCGCATGGCAGCTCCACGAGGACGCGGGTGGGCCCGCCGGGTGGGCTGGTCAGGAAGAACCGGCCGTCGACGGCCCCGACCCGGTCGCGCAGCCCGGACAGTCCGGTGCCCGAAGCCGGGTCCGCCACCGCGCCGCCGCGGCCGTCGTCAGTCACCGAGACGACGAGCAGCGGGCCGGCACGGCGTACGTCGACGTCGGCTCTCGAGGCGGAGGCGTGCTTGGTCACGTTGCCGAGCGCCTCGGCGACGACGAAGTAGGCGACCGCCTCGGTGGTCGGCGAGCACCGGCCGCCGCTCTCCACGGACACCGCGACGGGTACGGGGCAGCGCGCGGCGAGGGCGGAGAGCGCGGCGTCGAGGCCGCGGTCGGTCAGCACCGCCGAGTGGATGCCGCGAACGAGGTCGCGCAGCTCCGCGAGTGCCTCCTTGGCCTCGTCGTGCGCCTCGCCGACCAGAACTCGGGCCGCGGCCAGGGTCTGCGGGTCGGCGTGCTCGTCGTCGAGCTTGGCCCGGGCCCGGCCGAGGTTCATGGCCAGCGCGATGAGCCGTTGCTGGGCGCCGTCGTGCAGGTCGCGCTCGATGCGCCGGCGCTCGGCATCGGCGGCGTTCACCACCCGGGCCCGGGTCTCGGTCAAGGAGGTGACTCGTACGGCCAGCAGCTCCCGCTCGCTGGGCCCGAGCAGGCCGCGGACCAGGGCGGTGTCGAGCGCCGCCCAGCCCCGGGCGAGCCAGGGGGCGGCGAACAGCAGGGCGACGCCGGCGGCCGTGAGCGCGGCGAGCAGCTCGCCGTCGTTGGGCGAGCCGAACAGCTGGTGGCCGTCGGCGGGCAGGGCGCGGGCGTACAGCGGAAGGAAGGCGAAGACCAGGCCGGCCGACCAGGCGGTGAGGACGACGCTGGAGCCGACGGCACCCAGCGGGAGGAGGAGCAGGCAGTAGAGCGCCTGCTTCCAGACGCCGACGTCGGTGATCCAGGCGATGAAGCCGCGCAGCGGCCCGAGCCCGCCGCCGGGCCATGGCCGCGCCGGCACGTCGACGTCGAGGAGCAGCCGGACGCGCCGGCGCTCGACGTGGGCGAGCACGGCCGCAGCGACCAGGGCGACCCAGAGCAGTGGGACGCCCACCAGGGCCAGCGGTGCCATGCCGAGAGCGATGCCGAGCAGCGAGCCGACCAGCGCGAAGGAGAGCACCCCCACCGGCAGGTCGAGCAGGACGTGTGCGGTCGCCACCCAGGCCCGCGGCGACACCGGCCCGAGCAGCACGGCCGCGAGCAGGGACTCCGGTCGCGCCGCTCGAGCGGGGGGCAAGGCGGCGGCGCTCATGCCGGCAACGGTAGGCACCGGTGGCCGGTCGGACGATGCAGCCAGCGGCCGTCTCGAGGTGAGGACAACCCCCTCCTGCGCGTGCTCTGGCAGCATGCGGCGGCGTGCCCGTGCGCCCCGTCACCCGCCTCTCCACCGCCCAGGCCCGGCGTACGGCGCTGGCCGCGCAGGGCTTCGCCGATCGCCTGCCGGCGGGCGTCCCCGACGTCCGCGCGCTGCGCCGGGTCTTCGCCCGGGTGGGGCTGGTGCAGATCGACTCGGTGAACGTGCTGGTGCGTTCGCACTACCTCCCGCTCTACAGCCGGCTGGGGCCCTACCCTCCGGCGCTGCTGGAGCGGGCGGCGTGGCGGGCGCCCCGGAGCCTGTTCGAGTACTGGGGCCACGAGGCGTCCCTGCTGCCGGTGGCCACCCAGCCGCTGCTGCGGTGGCGGATGGCGCGCGCGCACGAGGTGGCGTGGGGCCGGATGCAGCGGATCGCCCGCGAGCAGCCCGGCTTCGTCGACGAGGTGCGCCGGGAGGTGGCCGACAAGGGGCCGATGACGGCCAGCGACATCGAGCGCGACCGTCCGCGGCGGACCGGCCCGTGGTGGGACTGGGACGACGTCAAGGTCGCCCTGGAGTGGCTGTTCTGGTGCGGGGAGGTGACCAGCGCGGGCCGGCGCGGCTTCGAGCGGCTCTACGACGTGCCCGACCGGGTCCTGCCGCCCGAGGTGCTCGCCGCGCCCACCCCGCCGGTGGCCGACGCGCAGCGCGAGCTCCTCCGGATCGCCGCCCGGGCGATGGGGGTGGCGAGCGAGCGCGACCTGCGCGACTACTTCCGCCTCGACCTGCGCGACGCCCGCGCCCGGGTGGCGGAGCTCGTCGAGGAGGGCGAGTTGCTGCCGGTGGAGGTGGCGGGGTGGAAGGGCCCCGCCTATCTGCACCGCGACGTCCCGCAGCCCCGGCGGGTCGCCGCCCGCGCGCTGCTCAGCCCGTTCGACTCGCTGGTGTGGGAGCGGTCGCGAACCGAGCGCCTGTTCGGCTTCCGCTACCGCATCGAGATCTACGTGCCCGCTCCGAAGCGGGTGCACGGCTACTACGTGCTGCCGTTCCTGCTCGGGGACCGGCTGGTGGCCCGGGTCGACCTGAAGTCCGACCGGCAGGCCGGCCGGCTGCGGGTGCAGGCGGCATACGCGGAGCCGGACGCGCCCGCGGAGACGGCCGGGCAGCTGGCCGCCGAGCTCGAGCAGCTCGCGGGCTGGCTGGGCCTGGGCGGCGTCCTCGTGGCGGGACCGGGCGACCTGGCCGGGGCGCTGGCCGCTGCCCTCAGTGGGTGTCGTTCATGATGCCGCTGGCGAGCGCATAGCCGAACCCCAGCACGAAGATGACCGCGCACACCACGGTGAGCCAGTAGACGTGCGGGATCAGGGCGATCGCGCCCACGGTGAAGGCGAGCAGCATGACGGCCACGGCCACCCACGAGCTGCGGCGCCCCCGGGGATGCCCCGTGTGGATCTCGCGGCCGGCGCCGGTCTTGACGTGCTCGCTCTGCTGGTGCCCCGCCTGCGCCATCGTCGGCCTCCCGTTCCACCCGCCCCGTTGCGCCCCGACGTGCATGTTCCCAGATTTCCCGGCTGCTACGTCCTCGGCTGCTACGTCCCGGTCGGCGCGACGGGCAGGTCGCCCGGCAGCAGGCCGCCGATCCAGCCGTCGTAGCGGGTGCCGCGGGCGCTCAGCCGCTGCCGGCAGGTGCCCTCGATGGCGAAGCCCACCTTCTCCGCGACCCGGCGCGAGCCCACGTTGCCGACGTAGGCCTGCCACTCGATGCGGGCCAGGCCCAGCTCCTCGAACCCCCAGCGGCAGAGCAGCCGGGCCGCGGCCGTGGTCAGGCCCCGCCCGCGCGTGCCCGGAGCGGCCCAGAAGCCGATCTCGGCCATCCCGTTGGCGACGTCGTGCAGGCCGATCGAGCCCACCAAGGAGCCACTGCCCCGCTCGCGGGCCAGGAAGATGGCGTTCGTGCCGGCCGCCCAGCCGGTGGCCGCCACCTCGGTGACGAAGAACTCCGCGTCCTGGCGCCGGTAGGGCACGGGCACCGAGGTCCAGCGCTGCACCTCGGGGTCCTGGCAGGCGGCGTACACGTCCTCGACGTCCTCCTCGCGGGGCGCCCGGCGCACCACCTGCGCGTCCTGCAGCTCGACGGGCTCCATCGGCCTCCTTCCGAGGGGGTCGGGCCAGGGAACCTCGGCGTCCCGCGCGGCGTCCAACCCTTATTCGTACCGGGGCGAATATCATGGCCCGGACGGCGCCGGTCAGACCGGCGCGCTGCCGTACCTCGCGTGCCCCCGTCGGGGTGCGCGCCGCAACACGCTGGGAGATACCGAGTGCCAGCACTCCTCGACAAGATCCTGCGTGCCGGTGAGGGCAAGATCCTCCGCAAGCTCTCCGGCATCGCGGCGCAGGTCAACGCCATCGAAGACGACTTCGTGGCCATGTCCGACGCGGAGCTGCGCGACCTGACGGAGGAGTACAAGAAGCGCCACGCCGACGGCGAGACCCTCGACGACCTGCTCCCCGAGGCGTTCGCGACCGTACGGGAGGCGGCGCGACGCACGCTCGGTCAGCGCCACTACGACGTGCAGCTCATGGGCGGCGCGGCGCTGCACCTCGGCAACATCGCCGAGATGCGCACCGGTGAGGGCAAGACGCTGGTGTCGACGCTCCCGGCGTACCTCAACGCCCTGTCCGGCAAGGGCGTGCACGTCATCACCGTGAACGACTACCTCGCCGAGCGCGACGCCGAGTGGATGGGGCGGGTCCACCGCTTCCTGGGGCTGAGCGTGGGGGTCATCCTCGCCTCGATGCGCCCCGAGGAGCGTCGCCGGCAGTACGCCTGCGACATCACGTACGGCACGAACAACGAGTTCGGCTTCGACTACCTGCGCGACAACATGGCGTGGTCGGGTGACGAGCTGGTGCAGCGCGGGCACAACTTCGCGGTCGTCGACGAGGTCGACTCCATCCTCGTCGACGAGGCGCGTACACCGCTGATCATCAGCGGGCCCGCCGACCAGGCGACGAAGTGGTACGCCGAGTTCGCCCGCATCGTGGAGCGCCTGCAGCGCGGCAACACCGACGCGCAGGGCAACACGACCGGCGGGGACTACGAGGTCGACGAGAAGAAGCGCACGGTGGGCGTGCTCGAGGGCGCGGTCGAGAAGGTCGAGGACGAGCTCGGCATCGACAACCTCTACGACTCGGTCAACACCCCGCTGGTCGGCTACCTGAACAACGCTCTCAAGGCCAAGGAGCTCTACAAGCGCGACAAGGATTACGTCGTCATCGACGGCGAGGTCCTCATCGTCGACGAGCACACTGGGCGCATCCTCGCCGGCCGCCGCTACAACGAGGGGATGCACCAGGCCATCGAGGCCAAGGAGGGGGTGGCGATCAAGGACGAGAACCAGACCCTCGCCACCATCACCCTGCAGAACTACTTCCGGCTCTACGCCAAGCTCTCGGGCATGACCGGAACCGCCCAGACCGAGGCGGCCGAGTTCTCCCAGATCTACAAGCTCGGCGTGGTGCCGATCCCCACCAACCGCGCCATGGTCCGCCAGGACGAGCCCGACCTCGTCTACAAGAACGAGGAGGCGAAGTTCGGCGCCGTCGTCGAGGACCTCGTCGACCGCCACGACAAGGGCCAGCCGGTGCTGGTGGGCACCACCAGCGTCGAAAAGTCGGAGTACCTCTCCGCGCTACTGCGCAAGCGGGGCGTGCCGCACGAGGTGCTCAACGCCAAGCACCACGAGCGCGAGGCCGCGATCGTCGCCCAGGCCGGCCGGCGGGGGGCGGTCACGGTGGCCACGAACATGGCCGGCCGCGGCACCGACATCGTGCTGGGTGGCAACTCCGAGTTCCTCGCCGACGCCGAGCTGCGCCAGCGCGGCCTCGACCCGGTCGAGTCGCCCGAGGACTACGAGGCGGCCTGGCCCGACGCGCTGGAGAAGGCGCGCAAGGCGGTGGCGGCCGAGCACGAGGAGGTCATCGACCTCGGCGGCCTCTACGTCCTCGGCACCGAGCGCCACGAGTCGCGGCGCATCGACAACCAGCTGCGCGGCCGCTCGGGGCGTCAGGGCGACCCCGGGGAGTCGCGCTTCTACCTCTCCCTCGGCGACGACCTGATGCGCCGGTTCAACTCGGCCATGGTCGAGTCCGTGCTGACCCGGTTCAACATTCCCGACGACGTGCCGATCGAGCACAAGATGGTCACGAACGCCATCCGCTCGGCGCAGAGCCAGATCGAGGCGCAGAACTTCGAGATCCGCAAGAACGTCCTGAAGTACGACGAGGTGCTCAACCGCCAGCGCACCGTCATCTACGAGGAGCGCCGGCGCGTCCTCGAGGGCGAGGACCTCGAGGAGCAGCTCCGCCACATGATCGACGACGTCGTCGAGGCGTACGTGAGCGCGGCGACCAGCGAGGGTTTCGCCGAGCAGTGGGACCTCGACAAGCTCTGGACGGCGCTGCGCACGCTCTACCCGATCTCGCTGTCGATCGAGGAGCTCGAGGAGGCCTCGGGCGGCGACCGCGCCGGGCTGACCAGCGAGTTCCTGATCGAGGAGATCACCGCCGACGCGCACGCGGCGTACGACCGTCGTGAGCAGGAGCTCGGCCACGACAACATGCGTGAGCTCGAGCGCCGCGTGCTGCTCTCGGTCCTCGACCGCAAGTGGCGCGAGCACCTCTACGAGATGGACTACCTGCAGGAGGGCATCGGCCTGCGGGCCATGGCCTCGCGCGACCCGCTGGTGGAGTACCAGCGCGAGGGCTTCGACCTGTTCGCCGCCATGATGGACGGCATCAAGGAGGAGTCGCTCGGCTACCTGTTCAACCTCGAGGTGCAGGTGGAGCAGGCGCCGGCGCCCGCGGCTGACGTCTCCGAGAAGTCCGACGAGCACCCGCACCTGCTCGCGAAGGGCCTCGAGGAGCACCGGCCCCAGCGGCTGGAATACTCCGCGCCTGCCGTCGACGGGGAGGCGGGGCGCGACGGGATGCTGCACCGCGCCGACGTCGACGCCGACGGGGAGTACGACGAGGAGTCCCTGGAGGTCGCGGGCGCCAACGCCTCGCGGGCCGACCGGCGTCGGGC
>JALYMT010000303.1 GCA_030773555.1 Actinomycetota bacterium
GCCGCGGTCAGCTCGGCGACGTCGCGAGCTCGCGGAAGTCCTCGTCGCGGAACTCGCCGGCGATCCGGGCGTCGGTCGCGGTCTGCTCGCGGTCGCGCAGCTCCACCCGGCGGATCTTGCCGGAGATCGTCTTGGGCAGCTCGGCGAACTCCAGCCGCCGGATCCGCTTGTACGGCGCCAGGTGCTCGCGGGCGTGCCGCAGGATGGCCAGCGCGGTTTCCGGCGAGGGCTCGTACCCGCGGGCCAGCACGACGTACGCCTTCGGCACGGCCAGCCGGGTGGGGTCGGGGGCGGGGACGACGGCTGCCTCGGCCACCGCCTCGTGCTCGAGCAGCACGCTCTCGAGCTCGAACGGGGAGATGCGGTAGTCGGAGGCCTTGAAGACGTCGTCGGTGCGTCCCACGTAGGTGAGGTAGCCCTCGGCGTCGCGGGTGGCGACGTCGCCGGTGTGGTACCAGCCGTCGCGGGTCGCCTCGTCGGTGCTGCTCGGGCCGCCGCGGTAACCGGCCATCAATGCGAGCGGTCGGGCGGCGAGGTCGATGCAGATCTCGCCCTCGTCGCCGGTCGCGCCCGTGACCGGGTCGACGAGGTCGATGACGTAGCCGGGCAGCGGCCGACCCATGGAGCCCGGCTTGACCGTCGCGCCCGGCGGGTTGCCGATCTGCGCGGTCGTCTCGGTCTGGCCGTAGCCATCGCGCACGACGAGCCCCCACGCGCGGCGCACCTGCTCGATGACCTCCGGATTGAGCGGCTCGCCGGCGCCGACCACCTCGCGCAGCCCCGGCCGCCACTGCGTCAGGTCCTCCTGCACGAGCATCCGCCACACCGTGGGCGGCGCGCAGAACGTCGTCACCCCGCAGCGGACCACGGCGTCGAGCAGCGGCCCGGCGGCGAACCGGGTGGCGTTCACCACGAGCACGGTCGCGCCCGCGTTCCACGGCGCGAACACGTTGCTCCACGCGTGCTTCGCCCAGCCGGGGGAGGAGACGTTGAGGTGCACGTCGCCGGGGCGCAGCCCGATCCAGTACATGGTCGACAGGTGCCCGACCGGATAGGACAGGTGGGTGTGCTCGACGAGCTTGGGCTGCGCCGTGGTGCCCGAGGTGAAGTAGAGCAGCAGCGACTCGTCGCCCCGGGTCGCGACCTCGGGCTCGAAGGTCTCGGTGACCAGGTCGTAGGTGTCGTCGAAGCGCAACCAGCCGGGCACCGGCTCGCCGACGGCGATGCGGGTGTAGCTGCCGGGCACCCGGGAGAAGCGCCCGGCCAGCTCACTGGTCGCCACCACGTGCCGCACGTCGCCGCGTTCGACCCGCTCCCGGAGGTCGGCCTCGGGCAGCAGCGTCGTCGCCGGGATGACCACGGCGCCGAGCTTCATCGCCGCGAGCAGGGTCAGCCACAGCTCGACGCAGTTGGGCAGCACCAGCAGGAGGCGGTCGCCGCGGTTGACGTCCTGGCCCCGCAGCCACGCCGCCAGCTGAGCAGAGCGCGAGGCCAGCTCCGCGAAGGAGTAGCGGGCCTCGCTGCCGTCCTCCTCGACGATCCACAGGGCGGGGGCGTCGTTGCCCTCGGCGATCCGGTCGAACCAGTCGAGCGCCCAGTTGAACTCCGGCAGCTCCGGCCAGCGGAACTCGCGAGCGGCCCGCTCGGGGTCCCCGCGCAGCTCCAGGAGGCCGTCACGCGCTGCCCGGAAGGTCTCGTACGCCGGCATGTCCCGCACCCTGGCACCTCCGCCCCCGCCCGGGCAACGACCGGTCAGGGCGGCGGCGCGGCGCGGCAGGCGAGGGCGATGCGGGCGGCGAGGGCCGCGTTGGGCAGGACCAGCCGCACGTTGACCCCGAGGCTCGCACCGGCCGTCTCGCGGTGGAAGTGCTCGAGCAGGAAGGGGGTCACGTCCTTGCCCCGGAGCCCGGCGGCGGTCCTTGCCCCGGAGCCCGGCGGCGGCCGCCCGGTCCAGCCCGCTGCGCAGCGTCGCCTCGTGCAGGGCGGGGTCGAGCTGCTCGGCCTCGGGCAGCGGGTTGGCGACGACGAGCCCGTGGCCGTCCGTGCCCAGCGCGCGTGCCGCCCGCAGCACCGCCGCCACCTCCTCGGGGCTGTCGACGCGGGCGGGCACGGGGCAGCCGGAGTCGCGCAGGTAGAAGCCCGCGAACGTGTCGGTGCCGTAGCCCAGCACCCCGACGCTCAGCGACTCCAGCCGCTCGAGGGTGGCGGGCACGTCGAGGATCGACTTCACCCCCGCGCACACGACCACGATCCCGGTACGCGAGAGCGCGACGAGGTCGGCGGACTCGTCCCACGACGTCCGCGCCTCGCGGTGCACCCCACCGAGCCCGCCGGTCGCGAACACCCGGACGCCGGCCCGGGCGGCGAGGTGCGCGGTGGCCGCGACCGTCGTCGCGCCGTGTCCGCCCCGGGCGACGACCGGCGCGAGGTCGCGGATGCCCGCCTTGACCACGTCGGTGCCGTGGGCCACCACCTGCAACGCGGCGTCGTCCAACCCAACGCGCACGACGCAGCCGACGACGGCGATGGTGGCAGGGACCGCGCCGTGCGCGCGCACCGCGTCCTCGACCTCGCGCGCGGTGCGGACGTTGTCGGGCCGGGGGAGGCCGAAACTGATCAGGGTCGACTCGAGGGCCACCACGGCCTCGCCGGCGGCCAGCGCGTCGGCCACCTCGGGCGCGACCAGGGTGGCGGGCACGCCCGGCACGCTACGTCCTGCGCCCTCCCGCTCGGGCGGGCAGGCGGTAACGCCTTACGCTGCGGTCGTGGACCGGCCCTATCCCGCCCATTGGGAGGCCGACGTCGTGCTCGCCGATGGGCGTACGGCGCACGTGCGCCCGATCCTGGCCGACGACGCCGCCCGGCTCGTCGACTTCTACTCCTACGTCTCCGACGAGTCCAAGTACTTCCGGTTCTTCGCGCCCTATCCCCGGCTGTCGTCGCGGGACGTGACCCGCTTCACCACCGTCGACCACGACGAGCGGGTCGCGCTCATCGCGCTGCTCGGCGACGAGATGGTCGCAGTCGGGCGCTACGACCGGGTGGAGGACGCGCGCGTGGCCCCCGACGGGGTCCGGACGGCCGAGGTCGCCTTCCTCGTGCAGGACGTCCACCAGGGCCGCGGGCTCGGGTCGGTGCTGCTCGAGCACCTGGCGGCCGCGGCCAAGGAGTGCGGCGTCCAGCGCTTCGTCGCCGAGGTGCTGCCGGCGAACCGCCGGATGGTCGGGGTGTTCATCGACGCCGGCTACTCCATCCGCAGCAGCCTGGAGGAGGGGGTCGTCGTCCTCGTCCTCGACCTCACCGAAACCGAGACCTCCGCGTCGGTGCGCGCCGCGCGCGAGCACGCCGGCGAGGCCCTCTCGGTGCACCGGCTGCTGCATCCCCGGTCGGTGGTCGTGGTGGGGGCCAGCCGGCGGCCGGACTCGATCGGGCACACCGTGCTGGGCAACCTGCTCGCGGCCGGCTTCGCGGGCGCGGTGCACATGGTGCACCCGGAGGCCGAGGAGGTGGCGGGGGTGCCCGCCTCGCGCTCGGTGCTCGACGTGCCGGGTCCGCTCGACCTCGCCGTGGTCGCGGTGCCGGCAGAGTGCGTCGAGGACGTCGTCGCGGCGTGCGCGGCCCGCGACGTCGCCGGGCTCGTCGTCGTCAGCGCGGGCTTCGCCGAGACCGGCGAGCTCGGCCGGGAGCGCCAGCAGCGGCTGGTGCGGCTGGCCCGCGCGAACGGCATGCGGGTCGTGGGCCCGAACTCGTTTGGGATCATCAACCCCGACCCGGAGGTCCGCCTCAACGCCTCGCTGTCCCCGGTGGTGCCGCCTCCCGGGTCCGCGGGCTTCTTCTCCCAGTCCGGTGCCCTGGGCGGCGTCCTGCTGGCCAGCGCGGCCGCGCGCGGTATCGGCATCTCCACCTTCGTCTCCGCCGGCAACCGGGCGGACGTGAGCGGCAACGACCTGCTGCAGTACTGGGAGGACGACCCGGCGACCCGGGTCGTCCTGCTCTATCTGGAGTCGATCGGAAATCCACGCAAGTTCAGCCGCATCGCCCGTCGGATCGGGCGGGTCAAACCGGTCGTCGCCGTGCGGACCGGGCGCACCACGCAGGGCGTGCCGCTGGGCCACTCCGTGCGCCGCAGCCGGGCTCCGCTGGCGGCCGTCGACGCGCTGTTCGCGCAGGCCGGGGTCGTGCGGGTGAGTGACACCGGCCAGCTGCTCGACGTCGCGGCCCTGCTCCTCGGCCAGCCCCTCCCGCAGGGACCCCGCGTCGCGGTCATCGGCAACGCGAGCCCGCTGGAGCTGCTCGCGGCCGACGCTGCCGTGACGGCCGGTCTGACCCTGGTCGGCGAGCCGCTGGGCCTCGGCCCCGAGGCCAGCGCGGCCGACTTCGCCCGGGCGCTAGCCGCGGTGCACGCCGATCCGGCCGTCGACTCGGTCGTCGCGGTCTTCGTCCCGCCCCTGCTCACCGCCGACGAGGACGTCGCACGCGTGCTCGCATCCGGTGCCAGCCGGGGGACGAAGACGGTGGTCACCGCCTTTCTGGGCATGCGCGGTGCCGATCTGCTGCGGGATCCGACGACGGAGCTGGCCGTCCCCTCGTACGTCACCCCGGAGGACGCCGTACGGGCGCTGGCCCTCGCCACGGAGTACGCGGCGTGGCGGCGCCGGCCTCCGGGACAGGTCCCGGCCCTCGCGGTCGACTCGGGGCGGGCCCGCGAGCAGGTCTCAGCGGCTCTCGCGGAGCACCCCGAGGGCAGCGAGCTGAGCTGCGCCTCGGTGGCCGCGCTGCTGAACTGCTATGGCATCGACCTGTGGCCCCTGCTCCCGGCGCGCACGCCGCAGGAGGCAGCCGAGGCCGCGGCGGATCTCGGCTACCCGGTGGCGCTCAAGACCACCCTGCCCCAGCTGCAGCATCGTCCCGAGCTCCGCGAGGTGCGCCTCGACCTGCCCGACGAGGCGGCCCTGCGGCAGGCGTGGGCCGGGTTCGTCGAGCGGCTGGGCCCCGAGGTGGCCGAGCACCTGGTGGTGCAGCGCATGGCGCGGCCGGGCGCCGACGTGGTCGTGAGCTCGATGGAGGACCCCCTGTTCGGTCCGATCGTCTCCTTCGGCCTCGCGGGCCTCGCCACCGAGCTCCTGGGCGACCGGGCCTATCGCATCCCGCCACTGACCGACGCGGACGCCGCCGAGATGGTGCGCTCGGTGCGGGCCGCGGCGTTGCTCTTCGGGCACCGAGGGAGCGCCCCCGTCGACGTCGGGGCGCTCGAGGACCTGCTGCTGCGCGTGGGCCGGCTGGCCGACGACCTGCCCGAGGTGGCCGAGCTCGAGCTCTCCCCCGTGGTGCTGGACCACGGCGGGCTGGCCGTCCTCGGGGCCCGAGGCGCGCTCGCCCCGCCGCTGCTGCGCACCGACCGGGGGACGCGCGCCCTTCCCCGCTGACGACGGCTGCAGCTCGTTCTCGCCCCCGGATGCCAGGATGGGGGCATGCGGGACAACGGCACGACCAGAGCGGCAGGCACTCCGGCTGCCGACCAGCACCTCGTCGGCGAGTTGCGGCGGGAGATCGAGCGCGCGGGCTACTACCCCGAGCTGGTCGCCGATTCGGTCCTGTCCGCCCTCGCCGGCGAGGCGATCGTGTCGTTCGTGGTGCACCTGGAGACGACCTTCGACTCCGACGAGGTCCGCCGGCACGTCACGGTCCTGGTCCTGACGCCGACCCGCCTGCTCGTCGGTCACACCGACGACCACGCCGACGCCTCCTCGCCGGCGCCGGTGGCGACGACGTCGACAGAGGCCGTCGCGCTCTCCCGGGTCCGCTCGGTGGTGGTGACCCGCGTGGTGGCCGATCCGGCGCGCTACGCCCCCGACGCCGCGCCGCAGGAGGTCACGGTCACGGCGGCCTGGGGGGCGGTCGCGCGCCTCGACCTCGAGCCGGCCGCCTGCTCCGACCCGACCTGCGAGGCCGACCACGGCTACACGGGCACGGCGAGCGCCGACGACCTCGCCCTGCGGGTCAGCCGGGACGCGGAGGGGGCGGGCGCGGTGACCCGGGCCCTCCGCTTCGCCGCCGCCCTCTCTGCCGCCACGGTGCGCGTCCCGGCGTGACCCGACGTCCGCCCGCCCCGACTCCCCGGTACGGCGAGCGCTCGCTCGCCGACCTGCTGCCCTCGGTGCTCGCCGCTCTGAGCGGGCGGGACGGCCGGGCGAATCCGCTGCACCTCGCGCCGGTCGAGCGGGCCTGCGTGCTGCTCGTCGACGGGCTGGGCGCACAGCTGCTCGAGCGGTACGCCGAGCTGGCCCCGAACCTGGCGGCGCTGGCCGCCGGGCCGCGGCCTCCGGAACCGCTGATGGCGGGCTTCCCGTCGACCACCGCGACCAGCATGGGCTCGTTCGGCACCGGACTCCCCCCCGGCGCGCACGGCCTCCTGGGCTACGAGGTGGCCGTCCCCGGCAGCGACGAGGTGCTCAACGAGCTCGCCTGGAACGAGCGGATCGATCCCCGCGCGTGGCAGCCCCGCTCGACGGTGTTCGAGCGCGCCGCCGCCGAGGGCATCGCTGTGGCCCGTATCGGGCCGTCTTTCTTCGACGGCTCCGGGCTCACCGAGGCGGCGCTGCGCGGCGGGCGCTTCGTCGCCGCGGAGACCGAGGGGGAGCGGATGGCCGCGGCCGCGGCCGCCCTCCTGGAGGGCCGGCGGTCGCTGGTGTACGTCTATTACGGCGATCTCGACGCCACCGGCCACCGCTGCGGCGTCGACTCGGAGGCCTGGCGGCTGCAGCTCGAGATCGTCGACCGGATGGTCGCCCAGCTGGCCGCCCGGCTGCCCGCCGGCGCCGCCCTCTGGGTCACGGCCGACCACGGCATGGTCGACGTGCCGCTCGACGCCCGCGTCGACCTGGCCGCCGAGCCGGAGCTCGCCGCCGGCGTACGCCTGCTCACCGGCGAGCCGCGGGCCCGCTACGTGCACGCGCGGGCGGGCGCGGAGGCCGACGTGCTCGCGGCCTGGCGCGAGCGGCTCGGTGACCGCATGGACATCTGGTCGCGCAACGAGGCGGTCGCGGGCGGGTGGTTCGGCCGCTGCGTCGAGGAGCACCTGCGCGCACGGATCGGCGACGTGGTCGCCGTCGCCCGCGAGCCGGTCGCTGTCGTCGACTCCGCCCGGGAGGCCCCCGAGCTGCTGCGCCTCGTCGGGCTGCACGGCTCGGTAACCGACAGCGAGATGCTCGTGCCGCTGCTCGAGCTCCGCGGCTGACCCCAGGCCTACCGCGCCCCGGTAGGGCGACGGAACCGCGAGAACTGCATGATCAACTGCGGAAACTGCGGAATTCCCGCGGGGGTCAGTGGGGGCGTTTGACGCCCAGCAGGATGTCGTCCCAGGCGGGCACCGCGGCCCGGCGGCCCGCCCGCC
>JALYMT010000304.1 GCA_030773555.1 Actinomycetota bacterium
CCGACGGCCCCGACGGCCCCCATCGTCCTCCCCAGGCAGCGCTGCCGGCCGGCCCAATGACGAGCTGTTCGCCCTGCGCGCCCTCGCCCACCGCCCGCTGCACGAGCTCCGCCACGTGCATCCCGCGCCGGGGCACGCCTACCACGAGGGCGACCGCGACGTCGTCCGCCGCCTGGCCGCACTGGAGCTCGCCGCCCTCGGACTCGCGCCGGCCCCCGCCGCCGAGGCTCCCAGGGAGGGGGCCGGGCGATGAGGTGACGCCGTGCGCTCTACGAGCGGGAACCGACCTGCCGAGCGGGCGCGGGCGCCGACAGCAGCGTGGCCGGTCGGCAGCGCTGCCTGGGGAGGATGATGGGGGCCGTCGGGGCCGTCGGGGCCGTCGGGGCCGTCGGGGCCGCCGGTCCCGCTGGCGTCCGGTCGGCCGGGCGGAGCAGGCCGAGCACGAGCACCGCCACGAGCAGGTTCCACACTGCCGGCACGGTCACCGCGAGCGATCCGATGAGCATGCCGTGCGCGGCCCACAGCAGGCAGCACAGCGCGCCGAGCCGCCAGGTGCTCCGGGCGATGCCGCTGGTGTCGCCGCCGTCTCCGTACGCCCGCCGCTTGCGCGCCAGGACGGCCAGCTGCGGCAGCCCGCACGCGGTGCCGAGCAGGGCGCCGCAGACGGCGACCGCCTCCGCCCCACTGACCGAGTGGGCCAGGACCACGAAGGAGCCCCAGACGAGCGCGAGCCCGGCGGCCCGGAGGTAGCTGCGGGACCGGCGGAGCGAGGGGCTGCCGGCCACGATGGCCGCGGTCAGCGCACTGTTCACCAGCAAGAAGACGCCGTTGACGCCCACCTGCACCTGCGCGTCGGCGAGCAGGCCGTAGCTGAGCCAGGTGCAGGAGTTGAGCAGGCCGAAGAGGTAGGTCAGGGCCGACAACCCCGCCGTCTGGCGCTGGACGCAGGTGCGCCACGACTGCGGCGCCTGGCGTACGAGGCCGATCGAGCCGGCGAGATAGCCGCAGCTGAGGGCCACGGCGGTGTACGACAGATGGGGGACAGGCAGGGACGCGAGGGCGGTCGCGAGGACGTGCGAGGGCATGGCGGATCCGTTGGCGAACGAGGGTCGACAGAGAGTCGCTGGGTTCGCCACCCCGGGGGACCGGAGGGACGCGTACGGCGGTGTTATTGCGATCCGAGCCGCCGAAGCGCGTGTTGAGAGGACGTTCGCAATGAGCGCGCCGAATGCCGCGGGCGAGGCCGCCGGCCGGGGCGGGGAGCATTCCGGCGCCCGGTGTGGGTATCCGGCGATCCCGTGTTCTTCTTCTCCAACCGGCTGGGCTGCCTCGGCTCTCTCGTGGTCTCCGCGGTCCTGACCCTGCTCCTGCTCGCCCTGCTCACCCGGCTCTAGGAAAGCGCCCGGACCCCCTCTGGCAGGGAGCCGCCGGCGAGCAGATCGGCGGCGGCGTCGGCCAGCGCCGTGAGCGCGACCCGCTGGGTCCACGGGCCGTACGACACCCGGGCCACTCCGAGCTCGGCGAGCACCGACTGCGGCGGTGAGCCGGGTACGGCGATCACGCTCACGCGGCGCTCCCCGATGCTCTCGACGAGCCGCTGAACCGTCCGCTCGTCGAGCAGGCCGGGGACGAAGACACAGGCCGCGCCGGCATCGAGGAACGCCCGGCCGCGCTGCACCGCGTCGGCGAGTACCTCCTCGCGATCGCGGTCGCCGGTCCGCAGGAACGCGTCGGTCCGGGCGTTGAGCACGAACGGGACGCCCTCGGCCGCCCCGGCGCGGACCACGGCCTCGACGCCGGCGACCGCCTCGGGGAGCGGGCGCATCCGGTCCTCGAGATTGGCGCCCACGACGCCGACGCCGATCGCCCGCCGCGTCGTCTCGCCGGGGTCGCCGTACCCCGCCTCCAGGTCGGCGCTGACCGGGACGTCGACGGCGGCCGCGATCCGGCCCACCGCATCGATCATCAGGTCGAGCGGAATCCGCTCGCCGTCGGGGTAGCCGTACGACGCCGCTATCGAGTGGCTGGCGGTGGCGAGGGCCCGGCAGCCGGGGGAGCCGGCCACCACCGTGGCGCTGATTACGTCCCACACGTTGACCATCACCAGCAGGTCCGGGTCGGTGTGCAGGAGGAGCAGGTCGGCGGCTCGATCCCGGGGATTCATGCCGGCGACGCTAGTGCTCGCCTCGCGGTGCCCCCGGCAGGATTCGAACCTGCGCTTACGGCTCCGGAGGCCGTCGCTCTATCCCCTGAGCTACGGGGGCGGGGATGAAAGGCCACCCTACCCCGGCTCGCGGCGCCGAGGCGGCTCCTCCTGCTCCGATACCCTCGACAGGTGATCCCCGCCGAGCTCGCCGCCGTGGTGCTGGACGCCGTGCGCGCCGCCGTCGCCGCCGGTGACCTCACGGTGAACCCGCCCGTCGAGGTCAAGGTCGAGCGGCCGAAGAACCGCGACCACGGTGACTACGCCACCAACGTCGCGCTCCAGCTGGCGAAGCCGGCGCGACGCCCCCCGCGCGAGGTCGCCGAGATCGTCGCCGCCCAGCTGCAGCGCCGCCCCGGCATCGAGAGCGTCGACGTCGCCGGGCCCGGATTCCTCAACATCACCCTCGAGGCGGCCGCGCAGGGCGAGCTCGCGCGCACGGTCGTGACCGCCGGCTCCTCGTACGGCCGCAGCGACGTCCTCGCGGGGGTGCCGGTCAACGTCGAGTTCATCTCGGCCAACCCCACCGGACCGCTGCACCTCGGGCACACGCGGTGGGCCGCCGTCGGTGACGCCCTCGCCCGCGTGCTCGAGGCCGCCGGGGCCCGCCCGACCCGCGAGTTCTACATCAACGACCGGGGGGTGCAGCTCGACCGCTTCGGCGCCTCCCTGCGCGCCGCCGCCCTCGGCCTGCCCGTGCCCGGCGACGGCTACCACGGCGCGTACGTCGAGGAGCTCGCGCGCGAGATTGTGGCCGACGTGCCGGGCATCCTCGACCTCCCCGAGGGCGAGCAGCTGGTCGCCTTCCGGGAGGAGGGCTACGCCCGCCAGCTGCGGGAGCAGCGGCAGGTCCTCGACGGGTTCCGCACCCGGTTCGACGTCTGGCGCTCGGAGCGCGAGCTGCACCAGTCCGGCGCGGTCGAGCGCGCCTTCGCCCGGCTGCGGGAGCAGGGGCACGTGTACGACGCCGACGGCGCGATGTGGCTGCGGACGACGGACTTCGGCGACGACAAGGACCGCGTCCTCGTCAAGAGCGACGGCGAGCTCACCTACTTCGCCTCCGACGCCGCCTACTACGTGGACAAGCGCGAGCGCGGCTTCGAGGTCTGCACCTACCTGCTCGGGGCCGACCACCACGGCTACGTGGGCCGACTCAAGGCGATCGCGGCCTGTGCGGGTGACGACGCCGACCGCAACCTCGAGGTCCTCATCGGGCAGCTGGTGAAGATCTTCAAGGGCGACGAGGAGGTCCGCCTCTCGAAGCGCGCGGGCACGATCGTGACGCTGGAGGAGTTCGTCGAGATGGCGGGGGTCGACGCCGTCCGGTACTCCCTGAGCCGCTATCCCAGCGACTCACCGCTCACGCTCGACATCGACGTCATCACCCGGCAGACCAACGAGAACCCCGTCTTCTACGTGCAGTACGCCCACGCCCGCATCTGCTCGGTGCTGCGCAACGCCGCGGCGCTCGGGGTCGAGCGCGGCGAGCTGCGCCCCGAGCTGCTCGCTCACGAGCGGGAGAGCGACCTGCTGGGGGCGCTGGGGGAGTTCCCCCGCGTGGTCGCGAGCGCGGCCGAGCTGCGCGAGCCGCACCGGGTCGCCCGCTACCTCGAGGACCTCGCCGGGCGCTACCACAAGTTCTACGACACCTGCCGGGTGCTGCCGCAGGGTGACGAAGAGGCGAGCGACCTGCACCGCGCGCGGCTGTGGCTGTGCTCGGCCACGCAGATCGTGCTCGCCAACGGTCTCGGACTGCTCGGGGTCTCCGCCCCCGAGCGCATGTAGGGAAGATCCAGATGCGCGCACATCCTGCCGGGCCCCGGCACGCCGACGGAGCCGCCGAGCTCCGGGCCCGGCTGGCCCCGCCGCCCGAGCACCCCGGCGGCCTCGACGTCCTGCACCCCGGCATCTGGCCTCGTACGGCCGAGCGGGTCGACGGCGCGCTCACCGTGGGCGGGCTCGACGTCCGCGACCTCGCCGCCGAGTACGGCACGCCGGCGTTCCTGCTCGACGAGACCGACCTGCGCATCCGGGCGCGCGCCTGGCAGGAGGCGTTCCCCGGTGCCGACGTCTACTACGCGGCCAAGGCCTTTTTGTGCACGGCGCTCGCCCGCTGGCTCGCCGAGGAGGGTCTGCGCCTGGACGTCTGCACCGGCGGTGAGCTGGCGGTGGCCCTGCGCGCCGGAGTGCCGGGCCCCGAGCTGCTCTTCCACGGCAACAACAAGTCCCTCGCCGAGCTCGAGCGTGCCCTCGAGGTCGGGGTGGGTCGCATCGTCGTCGACTCGTTCGAGGAGATCTCCCGACTGGGCTTCCTCGCCCAGCGGCGGGGAATTCGTCAGCCGGTGCTGGTGCGGGTGACCGTCGGCGTCGAGGCCCACACCCACGAGTTCATCGCCACCGCCCACGAGGACCAGAAGTTCGGCTTCTCCCTGGCTGGCGGAGCGGCGGCTGAGGCGGTGCGGCGGGTGCTCGCGTCGTCCTCGCTCGAACTCGTGGGGCTGCACTCGCACATCGGCTCGCAGATCTTCGACACCAGCGGATTCGACGTCGCCGCGCACCGGGTGGTCGGCCTGGTCGCCGCGGTCCGCGACGAGCACGGCGTCGAGCTGCCCGAGCTCAACCTGGGCGGCGGCCTCGGCATCGCCTATGTGCCCGGGGACGACCCCCAGCAGCCGGCCGAGGTCGCCACTCGCCTGCGCGGCATCGTCGAACGCGAGTGCGCTGAAGCCGGGCTGCCGATGCCGCGGCTGGCCGTCGAGCCGGGCCGGGCCGTCGTCGGGCCCTCGGCGGTGACGCTGTACGAGGTCGGCACGGTCAAGGAGGTGCCCCTGGGCACGGGTCCGGCCGCGAGCGGGCGCACCTACGTCTCCGTCGACGGGGGCATGAGCGACAACCTCCGCACCGCTCTCTACGACGCCTCCTACACGGTCACCCTGGCCTCGCGGGCCTCCTCCGCACCCCCCATGCTCACCCGCGTGGTGGGCAAGCACTGCGAGAGCGGCGACATCGTCGTCCGCGACGCCTGGCTGCCCGCCGACCTCGCCGCCGGCGACCTGCTCGCCGTGGCCGCCACCGGGGCCTACTGCCGGTCCATGGCCAGCAACTACAACTTCCTGCCCCGCCCGCCCGTGCTGGCCGTCCGTGACGGGCAGGCGCGGGTGCTCGTACGCCGGGAGACCGAGGACGACCTGCTCCGGTGTGATCTCGGATGAGCCGGCCCCTGAAGATCGCGCTGCTCGGCTGCGGGGTGGTGGGCAGCGAGGTCGCCCGCCTGCTCCACACTTCCTCGGCCCACCTCGCCGCCCGGGTCGGCGCCCCCCTGGAGCTCGTCGGCATCGGCGTCCGCCGGCCGCACCTGGCCCGCCGGATCGACGGCGTCGACCCGGCCCTGTTCACCAGGGACGTGGGCGGCCTCGTGGAGCGCGACGACGTCGACGTCGTGGTCGAGCTGATCGGCGGCATCGAGCCGGCCCGCTCCCTCGTGCTCGCCGGCATGGAGCGCGGGGCCTCCGTGGTGACCGCGAACAAGGCGCTGCTCGCCGAGGACGGACCCACGCTCTACACCGCGGCGGAGAAGCACGGCGTCGACCTCTACTACGAGGCCGCGGTGGGCGGGGCGATCCCGCTGCTGCGCCCGATGCGCGAGTCGCTCGCCGGCGACAACGTCCGTCGCGTCCTCGGCATCGTCAACGGGACGACGAACTACATCCTCACCCGCATGGACGAGACGGGTGCGGGCTTCGCCGAGGCCCTCGATGAGGCCACCGCGCTGGGCTACGCCGAGGCCGACCCGAGCGCCGACATCGAGGGCTTCGACGCCGCCGCCAAGGCCGCAATCCTGGCCGGGCTGGCGTTTCACACCCGGGTCACCGCCGCTGACGTGCACCGCGAGGGCATCACCGAGCTCACCGCCGGCGACATCGCCGCCGCCCGGCAGATGGGCTGCGTGGTGAAGCTGCTGGCCATCGCCGAGCAGGGCGGCGACGGGGTGGGGGTGCGGGTGCACCCGGCGATGGTTCCGCGCACCCATCCACTCGCCAGCGTGCGCGAGGCGTTCAACGCCGTGTTCGTCGAGTGCGACTCGGCCGGGGAGCTCATGTTCTACGGCCGCGGCGCCGGCGGCGCCCCGACGGCCAGCGCCGTCCTGGGAGACCTGGTCGCCGTCGCCCGGCACCGGGTGTCGGGTGGGCGGGGCGCGCCCGAGTCGGCGTACGCCGATCTGGCGATCCGGCAGATGGGGGAGGCCACGACCCGCTACCACGTGCAGCTCGAGGTCGACGACCGGCCCGGTGTGCTCGCGGCGGTCGCGCAGGTCGTCGCCGAGCACGAGGTGTCGCTGTCGACGGTGCGCCAGACGGGGCACGGCGCCGAGGCCGCCCTGGTCCTCGTCACCCACCTCGCCCCCGACGCCGCGCTGTCCGCGACCGTCGGGGCCCTACGCGAACTCGACGTCGTCCGCGAGGTGGCGGGCGTGCTACGGGTGGAGGGGGAGCCGTGACCGTGACGACGGCGCCGGTGCGCACCCGGCCGTGGCGAGGGGTCATCGAGGAGTTCCGCGACCGACTGCCGGTCGACGGCGCCACCCCGGTGGTGACGCTGCTCGAGGGCGGCACCCCCCTCGTGCCGGCGCCCGTGCTCTCCGCGCGCACGGGATGTGAGGTGCACCTCAAGGTCGAGGGCGTCAATCCCACCGGGTCCTTCAAGGACCGCGGCATGACGGTGGCCATCTCGAAGGCCGTGGAGGAGGGCGCCGAAGCGGTGATCTGCGCCTCCACCGGCAACACCAGCGCCTCGGCCACCGCCTACGCCACTCGGGCGGGGCTGACCAGCGCCGTGCTGGTGCCCCACGGCCGCATCGCCGTCGGCAAGCTCGCCCAGGCCCTCGTGCACGGGGCGACGCTGCTGCAGGTGGAGGGCGGCTTCGACGATTGTCTGGTCCTCGCCCGCGCCCTCTCCGAGCGCTACCCCGTGGCGCTGGTGAACTCCGTCAACCCGATGCGCATCGAGGGGCAGAAGACCGCGGCGTTCGAGGTCGTCGACGCGCTCGGCGACGCCCCCGACCTGCACTGCCTGCCGGTCGGCAACGCCGGCAACATCTCCGCGTACTGGAAGGGCTACGGCGAGTACGCCGCCGACGGGCAGGCCTCGCGGCGGCCGCGCATGTGGGGCTTCCAGGCTGCCGGTGCGGCCCCCCTCGTGTCCGGCGCCCCCGTGGCAGCCCCGGACACGATCGCCACCGCCATCCGCATCGGCCGCCCGGCGTCCTGGGAGCTGGCCATCCAAGCCAAGGACGAGTCCGGGGGCCGCTTCGCCGCCGTCAGCGACGAGGAAATCCTCGAGGCCTACCGCCTGCTCGCGGCCCGTGAGGGCGTCTTCGTGGAGCCGGCGTCGGCCGCCAGCGTCGCCGGTCTCCTGCAGGGGCACGCCGACGGCCAGCTCGAGCCGGGCCAGCGGGTGGTGTGCACCGTCACGGGCCACGGGCTCAAGGACCCGCAGTGGGCCACCCGGCCCGCGGGCCTGCCCCTCTCCGAGCACGCCGAGGTCGAGCCCATCGTCGTGCCGGTCGACCCCGACGTGGCCGCGACCCGCCTCGGCCTGGCCTGATGCCCCCGCCCGGGGCCGCCGCCCCGGTTCCGCGTCCGACCGCGGTGCGCGTCCGGGTGCCCGCGACCAGCGCCAACCTCGGCCCCGGCTTCGACGCGTTCGCGCTGGCCCTCGACCTGCACGACGAGGTCGAGGTGCGCCTGGCCGGGAATGACGGCGAGGTGCGCCTCGAGGTGCACGGGGAGGGAGCCGCCGACCTCCCCCGCGACGAAACCCATCTCGTCGTCCGGGCGGTCACCGCGGCGTTCGCGGCCTTGGGCCGTCCGCGCCCCGGCCTGGTGCTGCGCTGCACCAACCGCATCCCCCATGGCCGAGGCCTGGGGTCGTCGGCCGCCGCCGTCGTCGCCGGTCTGGCCGCAGCCCGGGCCCTCGGCGACGCCGACGGCCGCCTCGGCGAGGACGACCTGCTTGCCCTCGGCGTCGGCTTCGAGGGTCACGTGGACAACCTGGCCGCCTGCCTGCACGGCGGCCTGACGCTGGCCTGGTGCGAGGAGCGCCCTCGGGTCGCCCGGCTGACCCCCCTGCCGTCTCTGCGGACGCTGGCCTTCGTGCCGGTCGAGCGGCTCGCGACCGCCGCCGCCCGCGCCCTGCTGCCGAGTGACGTGCCGCACGCCGACGC
>JALYMT010000305.1 GCA_030773555.1 Actinomycetota bacterium
CCCCTGGTCTCGATCACCACGTCGGGTGCGGCCGGCCGCCCGCCCCACGCCAGCTTGCTGCCGCCGCCGCGCACCAGCACGCTGCCAGCGGTGTCGCGCAGCAGCGCGGCGGCCTCGGCCGTGCTCCCCGGTGCCTCGCCGTGACCCGCGCCGCCCGCGGCGGAGGCAGTCGTGCTCGGGGTCAGGTTCCCGGTAGCCGTCACGGTCACAGCCGCTCGATCAAGCCGGCCGACTCCAACGGGTGGGCGCGGTAGGGGCCGGGGCGCTCCCCGCACAGCCGGGGCGTGGGCAGCACCTTGCCGGGATTGCAGATGCCGTCGGGATCGAAGGCGGCGCGCACCCGGGCCATGACGGCCAGGTCGTCGTCGGAGAACATCTTGAGCATCGAACAGGCCTTGTCGCTGCCGACCCCGTGCTCCCCGGTGATCGATCCGCCTTCCTCGACGCAGAGCTCGACGATGGCGGTGGCGAGGCGCTCGGCGTCCTCGGCCTGGCCCGGCACGGCTGCGTCGTAGAGCACGAGGGGGTGCAGGTTGCCGTCGCCGGCGTGGAAGACGTTGGCGACCCGCAGGCCCGCGTCGCGGGACATCTGGCCGATGCGTGCGAGCACCACGCCGAGCCGGGTCCGCGGGATCACGCCGTCCTGCACGAAGTAGTCGGGGCTGATGCGGCCCATCGCGGCGAAGGCGGCCTTGCGGCCCTTCCAGATGCGGGCGCGCTCGTCCGTGGTGTGCGCGATGCGGATGTGGGTGGTGCCGTTCTCGCGGCACACCTCCTGCACCCGGTCGAAGCCCGCGTCGACTTCGGCGGTCACCCCGTCGAGCTCGACGACGAGGGCGGCCTCGGTGTCGAGGGAGTAGCCGGCCCCGGCTGCCTTCTCCGCGGCCTCGATGGCGAGCGCGTCGAGCATCTCCACCGCGGCCGGCACGATGCCCGCCGCCACGATGCCGCTGACCGCGTTGCCCGCGTGCTCGGCGTCGGGGAAGTCGGCGACGAGCGTACGGACCGCCTCCGGCTTGCGCAGCAGTCGCACCGTCACCTCGGTCACGATGCCGAGGGTGCCCTCCGAGCCGACCACGACCGCCCGCAGGTCGGGACCCACGGCGTCGGGGGCGTCACCGCCCAGCTCCAGGATGCCGCCGTCGGCGGTGACGAAGGTGAACCCGAGCACGTGGTTGGTGGTGAAGCCGTACTTGAGGCAGTGCGCGCCGCCGGAGTTCTCGGCGACGTTGCCGCCGATCGTGCAGACGATCTGGCTGGACGGGTCGGGCGCGTAGTACAGGTCGTGCGCGGCCACCGCGGCCGAGATGTTGGCGTTGGTGACCCCGGGCTGGACGACGGCGCGCTGGTTGTCGACGTCGACGGACAGGATGCGCCGCATCCGGGCGAGGCCGATGACGATGCCGTCGGCGACCGGCAGGGCGCCACCGGAGAGGCCGGTGCCCGCGCCGCGCGCGACGAAGGGGATGCGCTCGCGCGCGCAGACCCGGACGACCGCAGCGACCTCCTCGGTGCTGGCGGGCAGCACCACCAGCGCCGGCGTGACCCGGTAGCCGGTGAGCCCGTCGCACTCGTACGTCCGCAGCTGCGCCGGCTCGGCGATCAGCCCACCGGGGGACACCAGGCCGGCGATCTCGCGGATCACCGCGGTGTCCACCCGCCCGGTCTCCCGCTCGGCGACGAGCTCGGCGTAGGTCGTCATCGCTGTCCTCCGCTAGTCGAGCAGCTCGTACGCGGGCAGGGTGAGGAACTCGACGAATTCGCCCGAGGCATCCGGCAGGGCCACCTGCTCGAAGACCTCGCGGGCCTCCTGGAAGCGCCCCGCCTCGTAGGCCTGCTCGCCGATCTTCTTCAGCTCCTCGTCGAGGATGCGCCGCACCAGGTCGGCGTCGACCTGCTGCCCGGAGGACAGGGCGGCCGCGTTGTGCGTCCACTGCCACACCTGGGAGCGGGAGATCTCGGCGGTCGCGACGTCCTCCATCAGGTTGTTGATGCCGGCCGCCCCGACGCCGCGCAGCCACGACTCGAGATAGCGCAGTCCCACCTCGACGTCGTTGCGCAGGCCGGCCTCGGTGATCTCGCCGGGGGTCGACTTCACGTCGAGCAGCTGCTCGGCGCTCACCTGCACGTCCTCGCGCTGGCGCTCGAGTGAGTTGGGCCGAGCGCCCAGGACCCGCTCGAAGACCTCGCGGGCCACCGGCACCAGGTCGGGGTGCGCCACCCAGCTGCCGTCGAAGCCGTCGCCGGCCTCGCGCTCCTTGTCCTGACGCACCTTCTCCAAGGCGGCCGCGTTGACCTCGGGGTCGCGCCGGCTGGGGATGAACGCCGCCATCCCGCCGATGGCGAAGGCGCCGCGGCGGTGGCACGTCTTCACCAGCAGCTCGGTGTAGGCCCGCATGAAGGGCACCGTCATCGTCACCGCGTTGCGGTCGGGCAGCATGAAGTCGGCGCCGTTGTCCCTGAAGGTCTTGATCAGGCTGAAGATGTAGTCCCAGCGCCCGGCGTTGCAGCCCGAGGCGTGCTCGCGCAGCTCGTAGAGGATCTCCTCCATCTCGAACGCCGCGAAGATCGTCTCGACGAGAATCGTGGCGCGCACGGTACCCCGCGGGATGCCGAGGGCGTCCTGGGCGAAGACGAACACGTCGTTCCACAGCCGCGCCTCGAGGTGGCTCTCCATCTTCGGCAGGTAGAAGTACGGGCCCGAGCCCTTGTCCAGCTGCCGCTGGGCGTTGTGGAAGAAGTAGAGGCCGAAGTCGACCAGCGCGCCGGCGATCGCCGTGCCGTCGACCTGCAGGTGACGCTCGTCGAGGTGCCAGCCCCTGGGGCGTACGACGATCGTCGCGACCTCGTCCTGCAGGACGTAGCGCTTGCCCTCGGGCGTGGTGAACTCGAGGCGGCGCTCGATCGCGTCGGTGAGGTTGGCCTGGCCGGAGACCAGGTTGGCCCAGGTGGGCGCGTTCGCGTCCTCGAAGTCGGCCAGCCAGACCTGCGCGCCGGAGTTCATCGCGTTGACGAGCATCTTGCGCTCGGTGGGCCCGGTGATCTCGACCCAGCGCTGGGTGAGGTCGGCCGGCGCCGGCGCGACCCGCCACGACGGGTCCTCGCGCACCTCGCGGGTCTCGGGCAGGAAGTCCAGCCGGCCGGTGCGCGCCGCCTCGGCCCGCCGCTGCGCGCGCCGAGCGAGCAGCTCGTCGCGGACGCCGCCGAACCGCTCGTGCAGCGATGCCAGGAAGTCGAGGGCCTCCGGCGTGAGCACCTCCTCTTCCCGGTCCACCTGCGGTCCGACCACCGACACCCGCGCGCTTCCCGCCATGCAGCTCGCCTTCCGCTCGCTTCCTTGCCGGAGCACGCCGCCTCCGGATGACCGGAATGCTCGCGCTCTTGACCGGGGCTGTCAACGCGGAGGCGCGCAGCGGCTACCGTCCCTGGAGCTCGCCGTTCGCCCGTGACCGTGCGTTCCGTGCAACGCTAGGCAGCGCCCGCGGTTGGCGGAGCCGAGCCCGGACGGGGTGAACCATGAGCGTCCTGCGGACCAAGAGCGTCGAGCAGTCGATCCGGGAGACCGACGAGCCCGATCACCGGCTCAAGAAGAACCTCTCCGCCTGGGACCTCACCGTCTTCGGCATCGGCGTGATCATCGGGACCGGGCATCTTCGTCCTGACGGGCGTGGAGGCCGCGGTCGACGCAGGACCCGCCATCGTGCTGTCCTTTCTGCTCGCGGGTGGAGTCTGCGCGCTCGCCGCGCTCTGCTACGCCGCGTTCGCCTCCACCGTCCCGGTGGCCGGCAGTACACGTTCTCGTACGCGACGCTGGGCGAGTCATCGCCTGGATCATCGGCTGGGACCTGATCCTCGAGCTCGCCCTGGGAGCCGCGGTCGTCGCCCGCGGTTGGTCGGCGTACGCGGCCCAGCTGCTCGACTTGCCCAAGCTGGGTCGCCGGTGACCAGGCGAGGCCCGACCTCGCGGCCATCGCGATCGTGCTGCTGCTCAGCGGGCTCGCGATCGTCGGCACCAAGATCTCGGGGCGGGTCACCGGTGTCCTGGTCGTGGTCAAGGTCGCGGTCGTGCTCTTCGTGATCGTGCTGGGACTGCGCTACGTCGATCCGGCCAACTACACGCCCTTCATCCCGCCCGCGCGGCCCGCCAGCGGCGAGGCGGGCACCGACGCCACCCTCCTGCAGACGCTGTTCGGTCCCACGCCGACGCACTTCGGGGTCTTCGTCGGCATCCTGGCCGCCGCCTCGGTGGTCTTCTTCGCCTACATCGGCTTCGACATCGTCGCCACCACGGCCGAGGAGACCCGCAACCCGCAGCGCGACGTCCCCCGCGGCATCCTCGGCTCCCTGGGCATCGCGACCCTGCTGTACGTCGCCGTCGCCGCCGTGATCACCGGCATGGTGCCCTACGCCCAGCTGAACACCGCCGCCCCCCTGGCCGAGGCCTTCGAGGCGCGTGGCGCCGGCTGGGCCGCGGACCTCATCTCACTCGGCGGCATCCTGGGCATCACCACGGTGATCCTCGTGCTCCTGCTCGGGCAGAGCCGGGTCTTCTTCGCCATGTCCTGCCACGGCCTGCTGCCCCGCGGCCTGGCCGAGGTCCACCCACGCTTCGGCACCCCCTACCGGATCACCGCGCTCACCGGCGTCGCCGTCGCGGCCCTGGCCGGCTTCGTGCCGCTGACGGAGCTCTCGAAGCTGGTGAGCATCGGCACGCTGTTCGCGTTCGTCCTCGTCTCGGCGGGCGTGCTGCTCCTGCGCCGGCAGCGGCCGGACCTCCCCCGAGCGTTCCGCGTCCCCGCGGTGTCGGTGGTCGCGCCCCTGTCGGTCCTCGCCTGCCTGTGGCTGATGTTGAATCTCTCGGTCGGGACCTGGCTGCGGTTCCTCGCCTGGCTTGCGCTCGGCATGCTGATGTACGCCTCGTACGGCTACCGCCACAGCCGGCTGGGTACGCAGCAGCACCAGCCCGGCGAGCAGGTCGACTACTCGCGGCGGCGTTGAGCGGGCCGGACCGGGGCCTAGAAGAGCGCGCTGGCCAGGTCGCGCCGGGCCTGCAGGACTCGCGGGTCGTCGCCGCCGACCACCTCGAACAGCTCGAGCAGGTGGGCGCGCACCTGCTCCCGCTCGGGCCCGGTGGTGCGGCGCAGCACCTCGACGAGCCGCGAGAAGGCCTCCTGGACGTGACCCGCGAGTAGGTCGGCGTCGGCGACGTCAACCTGGGCCTGCAGGTCGTCGGGGCGCGAGGCGGCGGCCGCTCGCAGCGCGTCCAGGTTGCGCCCGCGCATGCGCCGGAGCAGTTCCACCTGCGCCAGCCCCGCTCGTGCGGCCGGATCGGCTGGGGAGTCGCGCAGCACCCCGCGGTAGGCCTCCGCGGCGCCGTCGAGGTCGCCGCGGTCGATCGCGTCGAACGCCGCGGCGATGCCCGGAGCGAGGGCGGGGGCGGCTGGGGCCGACGGCGGCGGGGCCGTGCCGTCGGCGGGCGCCGCGGTGCCCGTGACGCCGTTGGCCTCAGCGACCCGCAGGAGTTCCTCGAGGTACTCCCGCACCTGCGGCTCCGGCAGCGCCCCCTGGAACAGCGGCACGGGCTGCCCCTTGAGCACCGCGAAGATCGCCGGGATGCTCTGCACGCCGAACGCACCCCCGAGGCGCGGATTGGCGTCCACGTCGACCTTGGCGAGCAGCCAGCGCCCGGCGTAGGCCTGCGCGAGGCGCTCGAGCACGGGGCTGAGCTGCTTGCACGGGCCGCACCACTCGGCCCAGAAGTCGATGAGCACGGGCACCGACAGCGACCGCTGCAGCACCTCGGCCTCGAACGTGGCCTCGGTGACGTCGAGCACGGTCACCGCGCCGCCGTCGCCAGTGGGCGCTGAGCTGGCCGGCGCGGGTGCCGCAGCCGAGGGTCGCAGCGACGACAGGTCGACGGCGCCGGCGATGTTGAGGTCGGTGGGACGCATGTCAGCAGTCAACCGCAGGCGCTCCCGAACCCCTTCCGCCTCCCCACCCGACGATCTTCGTCATCGTCCCGCTGTCACGGCGTGTCAGCGGAAAGACGGCGAAGATCACCGGCTGGCGCGGGCTAGAAGCGGGGCGGCTCGCTGTAGCTGCCCCACAGCTCGCGCAGCGCGCCGCAGATCTCGCCGAGGGTCGCCTCTGCCCGCGCCGCCTCGAGCATCGGCGGGATCGTGTTGCCCTCGCCGCGGGCAGTCTCGACGAGGTCGGCCAGTGCGCTCTGCACGCGTGCGTCGTCGCGTTGCGCCTTGCGGTCGACCAGCTCGCGCACCTGCTCGCGCTCGACCTCGTGCGAGACGCGCAGGATCTCCAGCGGAGCGTCGACGTCGCCGGTGTGCACGTTCACGCCGACGACCTTCTTGTCGCCCTTCTCGACGGCGACCTGGTAGACGAACGCCGCCTCGGCGATCTCGGCCATGAACCAGCCGTCCTCGATCCCGCGCAGGATCCCCGACGTCATCGACCCGTCGGTGCCCATGGACTGGATCTTGGCGAAGATGGCCTCGGCCTGAGCCTCGATCTCGTCGGTGAGCTGCTCGACGTACCATGAGCCGCCGAGCGGGTCCGCGACGTTCATGACGCCTGTCTCCTCGGCGATGACCTGCTGGGTCCGCAGCGCGATCTGCGCCGCCTTCTCGCTCGGCAGCGCGAGCACCTCGTCGAGGGCGTTGGTGTGCAGGCTGTTGGTGCCGCCCAGGACGGCGGCCAGCGCCTCGATCGCCGTCCGCACGACGTTGTTGTCCGGCTGCTGGGCCGTCAGCGACACGCCTGCCGTCTGGGTGTGGAAGCGCATCCACTGCGCCTTGTCGGTCTTCGCGCCGTACACGTCACGCAGCCAGCGGGCCCAGATGCGCCGCGCGGCCCGGAACTTGGCGATCTCCTCGAAGAAGTCGACGTGGGCGTCGAAGAAGAACGACAGGCCGGGCGCGAAGACGTCGACGTCCATGCCGCGCGACAGCCCCAGCTCGACGTAGGCGAACCCGTCGGCGAGCGTGAACGCCAGCTCCTGCGCCGCGGTCGAGCCGGCCTCGCGGATGTGGTAGCCCGACACCGAGATCGGCTTGTAAGCAAGGATCTTCTCCGCGCAGTGCTCCATGAGGTCGCCGATCAGGCGCAGGTGCGGCTCCGGCGGGAACAGCCACTCCTTCTGCGCGATGTACTCCTTGAAGATGTCGGTCTGCAGCGTCCCGTTGAGCACGCCCGGGTCGACGCCCTGGCGCTCGGCGGCCACGAGGTACATGCAGAACACGGGCACCGCCGGGCCGCTGATCGTCATCGAGGTGGTGACCTCGGCCAGCGGGATGTCGGAGAACAGCACCTCCATGTCGGAGGCGCTGTCGATGGCGACGCCGCAGTGGCCCACCTCCCCGAGCGAGCGCGGGTCGTCGGAGTCGCGCCCCATCAGGGTCGGCATGTCGAAGGCGACCGACAGCCCGCCGCCGCCGGCGGCCAGGATCATCTTGTAGCGCTCGTTGGTCTGCTGGGCGTTGCCGAAGCCGGCGAACTGCCGGATCGTCCATGGCCGGCCGCGGTAGCCGGTCGGGTACAGCCCGCGGGTGAAGGGGAACTCGCCCGGCCAGCCGATGCTCTCGAAGCCCTCGTACACGTCTCCGGGGCGCGGCCCGTAGACCGGTGCGACCTCGACGCCGGACAGCGTCGTGAAGTCGGCGTCCCGCTTCTTCGCGGCGTCGAAGCGCTGCTGCCAGCGCTGCCGGCCGGCGGCGATCTCGTCGGGCGTCACGGGCACTCCTCGGTCGGAGGTGGGCTGGTCCGGCGGCACCGGTCGGGCGCGACTGCCGTGTGAGGAAGGCTACTGCGTTGCCCCGTGCCAGGCTCCGCGGATGGACGCCCCCCGCTTCTGCAGCGCCTGCGGCGCGCCCCTCGCGGCGACCGACCGGCACCCGGTCTGCACCGGCTGCGGCCGAACGCACCACCGCGACCCGAAGGTCGGTGTCGGCGTGGTGGTCGTGCAGGACGGGCGGCTGCTGCTCGTACGGCGCGGCGTGCAGCCGGGCAAGGGGCTGTGGGCGCTGCCGGCCGGCTATGTCGACGCCGGCGAGGACCCGCGGGAGGCGGCGGCCCGCGAGACGCTCGAGGAGACCGGCCTTCAGGTGCAGGTGGGCGCGGTGGTGGACGTCTACGCCAGCGCCGTCACCGGCGGGCACCGCGGCGCGTCGTTCTTCCTCGCCTTCGAGGCGCAGGTCGTAGGAGGGAACCTGGCGCCGGCCGACGACGCGCTCGACGCCGGCTTCTTCGGCCCGGACGCGCTGCCGGAGCTCGCCTTCGAGAGCACCCGCGACGCCGTGCGCCGCGTCGTCAGTCGCGCCGGCCGAGCAGCCCCGTGACCAGCACCAGGCCCATCAGTCCGGCTGCTACCGCGTAGATCCGGTCCAGTGACTGCGCGGTGCAGGCATCGGGCTCCTGGTCGGTCAGCCCCTGCAGCGCGGAGGACCAGACGCGCTCGGGGCAGGGAGCACCGCCGATGCTGGGCCGGCTGGCGCCGATCGCCACCACGAGGACGACCGCGACCAGGGACGCCAGGACGACGAGGCGGCGGGAGGGCATGCGACCATCCTCGCCCAGGTGCCTGGCAGGCTGGTCCGATGCGCACCACGACCACCGCAGCCTTCGCCCTCGCCCTGGTGCTCACCGGCTGCACCACCAGCAGCAACGACGACCCCGCGCCGGCGCAGGCCGCTCCGACCGCCACAGCCGGCGGCGACGGCGGCAGCTACGCCAGTACGGCAGAGATTCTCGCCGCGCTCGGTGAGAACGGGCTGCCCTGCGCCGAACCGCAGACGGGCACGTTCGAGGGCGTGTCCGAGGCGCAGAGCTGCATCCTCAACGATGCCGAGGACGTGGTGCTGCTGCGGTTCGCGACGCCGGCGGAGAAGGAGGACTACGTCGCGACCAAGGACGAGTTCTCCAGCGCCGTCGTCGGCGAGAACTGGGCGGTGCAGACGGTCCTGCCGCAGACCGCGGAGCAGGTCGCGGCGGCGCTCGGCGGCGAGGTGCGTGCCGGCGAAGGCGGCGAGCAGCCTTCGGGCTAGCGCGCCGAGGACCGGCAGCGCCGCACCAGGACCGCCCACGTCGCCACGAGGAACACGACGGTGAACGCGACACCGCGGGGGAGCGGAGCATCCGCAGCGTGAGCGTTGCCTGCGACGGCCAGGGGCGGCTGCCAGACCAACCAGGATGGTTCAGCGGCGCAGCCGACGCACGACGAGCAGGAGCAGCAGCAAGACGGCCGCCAGAGGCGCGGCCCGCTTCAGGACCGGAGCCCCCGCCGTCTCGAGCAGGTCGATCGCCTCGACGGGCTGGCGCGGCGGCACCGGCGCGCTGACCCGCGGCGGCGCGGTGCCCTCGGGCGTGCCGAGGTCGGCGGCGACGGAGGCGAACACAGGTTCAGTCGTGCCCGACTGGATCTCGGCCGACAGGCAGGCGGCGAACTGGTCGACCAGCTTGCTGCTGACGTCCGCCAGGACGCCGCGCCCGAACTGCGCCGGCTTGCCGGTCACGGCCAGGTCGGTGTCCACCTCGACGTCCGTGCTGGCGCCCCGGTCGATCAGCCGGCAGGTGATGAGGGCCTTGGCTGTGCCGGTGCCGCGGGTCTCCTTGCCGCTGCCGTCGATGACCGCGACGTGGGCCGCGTCGTCCTTCGAGACGAAGGAGGCCTTGCCGCCGTAGGTCAAGTTGATCGGGCCGACCTTCACCTTGACCGTCCCCTCGAAGCGGTCGCCGTCGACGTGGGTCAGCGTCGCGCCGGGCATGCAGGGGGCGATGCGCTCCACGTCGAGCAGCACCCGCCATGCCTCCACGACGGGAACGGGCACGGTGAAGCGGTTCTCGAGCTTCATCGGGCTGCCTCTCTCGAGATGCGATGGTCCAGAGCATCCAGGTCCTGCGGGGTGTCCAGGTCGTCGGGCGAGCCGATGTCGGTGCAGTCCACCTCGACCACGACGTCGGGATGGGCGCGCAGCCACGAGCGGGCGCCCTCGTCGCCGGTGACGGTTGCCGCCACGTCTGACCAGAGCCTGCGGTCGAGCAGCACCGGGTTGCGCGGCCGGCCGGCGTACGACGCGACGACCGCCGCCGCGCCGGCCTCGTGCGCGTCGCGCAGCCGCTGCACCACCTCTGGCGTCACGAACGGCTGGTCGACCAGAGCGACGACGCAGGCGGCGGAGTCGACCGCCGCGAGCCCCGCCCGCAGCGAGGCAGCCATGCCGATCTCCCACTCGGTGGCGTGCACGACGGCCGCACCAGCGCACAACGGCCGCACCTCGTCCGCGGCGGCGCCCACCACCACGACGACCGGGTCGCACCCGCCCTCGCGCAGCAGGCGGATCCCGCGCTGCACCAGCGGCTCACCGGCCACCTCGACCAGCGCCTTGGCCCGTCCCATCCGGCGTCCTGCGCCGGCGGCGAGCAGCAGCCCCGCGAGCGTCATGCCGGCACGCCCGCCGACCGCTGGCTCGTGCCGTCATGGATGGCGCCGGAGGTCTGGGCGAGCGGCCGGCCGCTCCCGCCCCAGGTGCTCTGCACGATCTCGGCGGCGATCGACACCGCCGTCTCCTCGGCGGTGCGCGCCCCGAGGTCCAGCCCGATCGGGGAGTGCAGCCGAGCGACCTCTGCCTGGGACAGCCCCGCCTCGCGCAGCCGCCGCAGGCGGTCCTCGTGCGTGCGCCGGCTGCCCATGGCGCCGATGTAGGCGGCCGGCGAGCGCAGCGCGACCTGGAGCAGCGGCACGTCGAACTTGGGGTCGTGCGTCAGCACGGTCAGCACGGTCCGGCCG
>JALYMT010000306.1 GCA_030773555.1 Actinomycetota bacterium
GGGCCGCCGCGACGCTGCCCGCGCCCATCAGCTCGCCGGCGTGCGGAACCGCCAGCAGGCCGGCCCGCCGGGCGATGCGGAACGCCGCCTCGAACTCCTCGGCGGGCCCGCGCCGCTCGTCGTTGGAGAGCCCGAAGCCGACGACTCCCCGGTCGGCGTAGCGCGCCGCGAGCCGCGCCACGGTGCGGGCGTCGAGGGGATGACGGGTGCGGTTGGCGGCCAGCACGACGGCCACCCGGACCCCCTTCGCGGCCTCCGCTTCCCGGGCCGCGTCGAGAATCAGCTCGACCGCCGGGAGCAGCCCGCCGAACCGGGGCGCGTACGACGTGGGGTCGACCTGGATCTCCAGCCAGGCTGAGCCGTCGGCGCGCTCGTCCTCGGCGGCCTCCCGCAGCAGCCGGCGCACGTCGGCCTCCTCCTGCAGCACGGAGCGGGCGATGTCGTAGAGCCGCTGGAAGCGGAACCAGCCGCGCTCGTCGGTGGCCCGCAGCTGCGGGGGCCAGTCAGCGACGAGCGCGTCCGGGAGCGGCACCCGGCGCAGCGCGGCGAGCTCGACGAGCGTGTCGTGGCGCATGGCGCCGGTGAAGTGCAGGTGCAGGTGCGCCTTGGGCAGGGCCCGGACGTCGCGCTGCTCCGGAAATTCCGTGGCCGCCGGGCCGGCCGCCGGAGCCGGCACCGTCAGGGCTGCGCCTCGCCGAGCAGCTTCGCCATGCGGGTGACCCCCTCGGCCAGGTCGTCGTCGCCGAGGGCGTACGACAGGCGTACGTAGCCGGGGGTTCCGAACGCCTCGCCCGGGACGACGGCGACCTCGGCCTCCTCGAGCAGGAGGTCGCACAGCTGCGCCGAGGTCGCGAGGCGCCGTCCCCGGATGTCGGTGCCGAGCAGCTCCTCCACCGACGGATAGGCGTAGAAGGCGCCCTCGGGCACCGGGCAGGTCACCCCGGGGATGTCGTTGAGCATCCGCACCATCGTCTGGCGGCGGCGGTCGAAGGCGGCGCGCATCTGCGTCACGACCGTGAGGTCGCCCGAGACCGCGGCCAGGGCCGCCAGCTGGGAGACGTTGCCGACGTTGGAGGTGGCGTGCGACTGCAGGTTCGCGGCGGCCGTCACCACGTCGACCGGCCCGAGCAGCCAGCCGACGCGCCAGCCGGTCATCGCGTACGTCTTCGCGACCCCGTTGATCACGACGCAGGTGTGGGCCAGCTCGGGGACCAGTGCGGGCATCGAGCTGAAGCGGGCGTCGCCGTAGACGAGGTGCTCGTAGATCTCGTCGGTGAGCACCCACAGGCCGCGGTCCACGGCCCAGCGCCCGATGGCCTCGACCTGCTCCGGGGGGTAGACCGCCCCGGTCGGGTTCGACGGGGAGACGAAGACCAGCAGCTTGGTCCGCCCGGTGCACGCCGCCTCGAGCTGCTCCACCGTCGCCCGATAGCCGCTCGCCTCGTCGGTCGGGACCTCCACCGGCACCCCACCGGCCAGCTTCACCGACTCGGGATAGGTGGTCCAGTACGGCGCCGGCAGCAGCACCTCGTCGCCCGGGTCGAGCAGGGTCGCGAACGCCTCGTACAGCGCCTGCTTGCCCCCGTTGGTCACCAGGACCTGCCGGGCCTCGACGGCGTAGCCGGAGTCGCGGCCCGTCTTGGCCGCGATCGCCTCCCGCAGGGCGGGCAGCCCCGGCGTGGGGGTGTAACGGTGCCAGCGGGGATCGGCGCACGCGGCCTGCGCGGCGGCCACCACGTGCGCGGGAGTCGGGAAGTCGGGCTCGCCGGCGCCGAACCCGATCACGGGGCGGCCCGCCGCCTTGAGCTGCTTGGCCTTGGCGTCGACCGCCAGCGTCGCGGACTCGGCGATGGCTCCGACGCGACGGGAGATGCGCTCGGAAGCGGACGCGTTCATGCCACCAGTGTTCCAGGGTCGGAGCGGGGGATGACAGCAGGAGGCGCGGCGGGAGACGTTCGCCCCCGGAAGCAAGACGACGTACACTGGCGCGTCGGTGCCGGAGCCGCTGGTCCGGTCGCCCTAGGGTCGTAGCTCAATTGGTAGAGTCCCGGTCTCCAAAACCGGCGGTTGGGGGTTCGAGTCCCTCCGGCCCTGCGAGGACGGCGGCCCCTGTCGTGGGGGAAGGCCACCAGGTCGAATCCGAGTAGAGGTGGTAGCCCGAGTGACGGAGACGCGCAACGCGCCCGCGATGCCCGGCGGGCATCCGGGCCGGCCGGCGTCGCGGAGCTCGCTGCCGGCGCGGGTGTCGCTGTACTACCGCCAGGTCGTCGCCGAGCTGCGCAAGGTCATCTGGCCCACGCGCAAGGAGCTGCTGACCTACACGGCGGTCGTGATCGTGTTCGTGCTCGCCGTCATTGCCTTCGTCTCGCTGCTCGACCTGATCTTGGGACAGGTCGTGTTCTGGGTGTTCGGCTGACGTCTCCGGCGTCCGCCGTACGCCTCCCGCCGGCCCGACCGGCGTTCGTGTCCGCAATTAGGAAGAAGATCGTGTCCGAGTCCCCGTCCCCGCAGTACGCGGAGCAGTTCGACGCGCCTGTCGAGGCACGCACCGAGAACGACCAGGTGGCAGACCTCGAGTTCGCCGCGCGTGACGACGACAGCGCCGCCGTAGCCGCCGACGACAGCGCCAACCCTGCCGACGACGTCCCGGGCAGCGACCCGGCCGGGGGGACGACCGACGACGCCGGCGGCGACCACCTGCCCGGCGCGCTCCTCCCCTCCGCTGGCAGCGGAGGGGAGGGCGCTTCGGACGCGTCGGCCGACGAGGGGACGGCACCGGTCGAGGACGTCGACCCCGCCGAGCAGCTTCGCGACGAGCTCCGGCGGGCTCCCGGCGACTGGTACGTGGTGCATTCGTACGCCGGCTACGAGAACCGCGTGAAGCAGAACCTCGAGAATCGCACCAGCAGCCTCAACATGGAGGACTACATCTTCCAGATCGAGGTGCCGCAGGAGGAGGTCAGCGAGGTCAAGAACGGTCAGCGCCGGCAGGTCAAGCGCAACGTTTTCCCCGGCTACGTGCTCGTCCGCATGGATCTCACCGACCAGTCCTGGTCGGCGGTGCGCAACACCCCGGGTGTCACCGGCTTCGTAGGGCACACCCACCGGCCCTCGCCGCTGGGCATCGAGGAGGTCGTGAAGATCCTGGCGCCGGCCACGAAGCAGAAGACCGCCACGCCGGCGGAGGTTCGCCTCGTCGACTACGAGGTCGGCGACTCCGTCGTGGTGATCGACGGGCCGTTCGCCACGCTGCACGCGACGATCAACGAGATCGACGTGGACGGCCGCAAGATCAAGGGGCTCGTCGAGATCTTCGGGCGAGACACTCCGGTCGAGCTGCCCTTCTCCCAGATTCAGAAGATCTAGAAGGAATCTCATGCCCCCCAAGAGAAAACTGACCGCCGTCGTCAAGCTCCAGATCAAGGCGGGCATCGCCACCCCGGCCCCGCCCGTCGGCCCGGCCCTCGGCCAGCACGGCGTGAACATCATGGAGTTCTGCAAGGCTTACAACGCCGCGACCGAGGGTCAGCGTGGCGAGATCGTCCCCGTCGAGATCTCGGTCTTCGAGGACCGTTCGTTCACCTTCGTCACCAAGACTCCACCGGCTGCCCGCCTGATCCTCAAGGCCGCCGGAGTCGAGAAGGGCTCCAGCGAGCCGCAGAAGACCAAGGTCGCCCGCATCACCCGCGACCAGGTGCGCGAGATCGCGCAGGCCAAGATGCCCGATCTAAACGCCAACGACCTGGACGCCGCCGAGAAGATCATCGCGGGCACCGCCCGGCAGATGGGTATCACCATCTCCGGCTGACCCAGCAACAGCAGGCACCACCCGTGGGACGGCCGGCGCGGCCGCACGACCACGACCTCTGCCACAAGGAGCAGCCGTGAAGCGCAGCAAGGCCTACCGCGAGGCGGCAGCCAAGATCGAGTCCGACCGTCTCTACAGCCCCGCCGACGGGGTCCGCCTGGCCCGCGACACCGCGACGACGAAGTTCGACCCCACCGTCGAGGTGTCGCTGCGCTTGGGCGTCGACCCCCGCAAGGCCGACCAGATGGTCCGCGGCACCGTGAACCTGCCGCACGGCACGGGCAAGACGGCCGTCGTCCTGGTGTTCGCGACCGGCGACCGGGCGGAGCAGGCCCGGGCGGCAGGAGCCGACATCGTGGGCGCCGACGAGCTCATCAACGAGGTGGCCGGCGGTCGGCTCGACTTTGATGCGGTGGTCGCCAGCCCCGACATGATGGGCAAGGTCGGGCGGCTGGGCCGCGTGTTGGGCCCGCGCGGGCTGATGCCGAACCCGAAGACGGGCACCGTGACCGCCGACGTGGCCAAGGCCGTCACCGACATCAAGGGCGGGCGCATCGAGTTCCGCGTCGACCGGCACTCCAACCTGCACTTCATCATCGGCAAGGCCTCCTTCGCGGAGCGGCAGCTGGTGGAGAACTACGCCGCGGCGCTCGACGAGGTGCTGCGCCTCAAGCCCTCGGCGGCCAAGGGCCGCTACGTGCAGAAGGCGACCTTCGCCACCACCATGGGCCCGGGTATCCCCGTCGACCCGAACCGCACCCGCAACCTGGTCGAGGACGGCGTCGAGGCGGGATAGCAGCGAGGCGCCCCACGAAGCGCGACGCGAAGCGGCGGCCGGGCCGGTTTGGCCGGCCGCCGCTTCTCGCGTACGCTGACCCCTCGCCACAGACCGCCGGTCGTCGCCCCATCCGGGGTGGCCGAAGGCCCCGCGCGAGCGGGCGGCCCGCGTAGGCGCCAGGTGCACGACGCCCTGCGGGTCCACCCCGCCCGGTGTCCCGCCCCGCGCGCTGCGCGGGGCGTCTCTCGTTTCCGGGCCCGGGGAACCGGTGCATCCCGGAAGGAGGCCTGTGCCGAGGCCTGACAAGACGGCAGCGGTCGCCGAGCTCACCGAGGCGTTCCGCACGTCCAACGCCGCCGTGCTCACGGAGTACCGCGGCCTCACCGTCGGACAGCTGACCGAGCTGCGCCGCTCCCTCAGCGACCACGCCGAGTACGCGGTCGTCAAGAACACCCTCACCAAGATTGCCGCTCGGGAAGCCGGCGTGGACGCCTTCGAGGCGCTGCTGCAGGGCCCCTCGGCGATCGCCTTTGTCAGCGGCGACCCCGTGGAGACGGCCAAGGGGCTGCGCACCTTCGCACGCGCGCACCCGCTGCTCGTCATCAAGGGCGGGCTGCTCGAGGGCCGGGCCCTCTCGGCCGACGAGGTCAACCGGCTCGCCGACCTCGAGTCGCGCGAGGTCCTCCTCGCCCGGGTCGCCGGCGGCCTCAACGCCTCGCTGTCCCGAGCGGCGGCACTGTTCCAGGCCCCGCTCGCCCAGGCCGCCCGGCTCGCCGAGGCGCTGCGGCACAAGGCCGAGCAGGAGCCCGGCACCCTCGCCGGCGGACCCGGCCCGGCTCCCTCTCCGGAGGCGGCCGAGGCGCCGATCGACGAGCCGGTCGGGGCGACCGCGATCGACAGCCCCGACGTCATCAGCACCGACAGCACCGACGGCGCGCCCGACGCGGGCTGACCGTCCCCAGCACGTTCCCAGCGACCCCAGCGACCCAGAACGAGGTAGGACCATGGCCAAGCTCAGCACCGACGAGCTCCTCGGCGCGTTCAAGGAGATGACGCTCCTCGAGCTCAGCGAGTTCGTCAAGCAGTTCGAGGACACCTTCGGTGTCACCGCGGCCGCACCGATCGCCGTCGCCGCACCCGCCGCCGGTGGCGCCGGAGCGGGCGCTGCCGCCCCTGCCGAGGAGGAGAAGGACGAGTTCGACGTCATCCTCGAGGGGGCCGGCGACAAGAAGATCCAGGTGATCAAGGAGGTGCGCTCGCTCACCAACCTCGGTCTCAAGGAGGCCAAGGACCTCGTCGACGGCATCCCGAAGCCCGTGCTGGAGCGGGTCAACAAGGAGGCCGCCGACAAGGCGCGGGCCGCGCTCGAGGGCGCCGGCGCCAGCGTGACCGTGCGCTAGCCGATCCGAGCTCCGAAGGGGCGGTCTCCCGCGTCGGGAGTCCGCCCTTTCGCCATGTCCGCCCCTTTGCCATGTCCGGGCACCCCGTGGCCGAGGGGAGCGGGCCGCGGCCGGGGTCGACTGCGACCGTGGACTCCGGCTCTCGGCTGACCGGGGCACAGGGGCTTGACTGCGGCGGCGGAGGAGGACATCCTGCTCGCGCGATGACGTACCGCTCCACGAGCTGGAGGCGAGGGGGCGTTCCCTAGGGGCCCCTCGACAGCGGCGTGCCGGAAGGGTACGCTGACGCGTTGCGCTGCCTTGGCATTTCCCCGTGATTTCCCTGACCGGAACTCTAGGGGCGTCCGGCATGCGCGCGCCACCGTGACCATCTCGGAAGAAGGACCTCCTTGGCTGCCTCGCGCACCACGAGCGATCTACGAGTCGAAACGAGCCAGACGTCCAGCCCCAGCTCTACAGCTCCCCGCCGTATCAGTTTCGCCAAGATCCGGGAACCACTTGAGGTCCCGAACCTCCTCGCTGTCCAGACCGACAGCTTTGACTGGCTGCTCGGCAACGCGCAGTGGAAGGCCCGGGTCGAGGCTGCCGCCGCCAACGGTTGCAACGACGTCCTCCCGCAGTCCGGGCTCGAGGAGATCTTCGAGGAGATCTCCCCCATCGAGGACTTCCAGGGGACGATGTCGCTGTCGTTCCGCGACCACCGCTTCGAGCCCCCGAAGTACTCGATCGAGGACTGCAAGGAGCGGGACATCACCTACTCCGCGCCCTTGTTCGTCACCGCCGAGTTCATGAACAACATCACCGGCGAGATCAAGAGCCAGACGGTCTTCATGGGCGACTTCCCGCTCATGACCGACAAGGGCACCTTCATCATCAACGGCACCGAGCGGGTGGTCGTCTCCCAGCTCGTCCGCTCGCCGGGCATCTACTTCGACAAGAGCCTGGACAAGACCTCCGACAAGGACGTCTTCGGCGCCAAGATCATCCCGTCCCGGGGTGCCTGGCTCGAGTTCGAGATCGACAAGCGCGACATGGTGGGCGTCCGCGTCGACCGCAAGCGCAAGCAGTCGGTCACCGTCCTGCTCAAGGCACTCGGGTGGGACGACGCCCGGATCCTCGAGGAGTTCGGCGAGTACGACTCGATGCGCGCCACGCTGGAGAAGGACAGCACCACCGGCCAGGACGACGCGCTCATCGACATTTACCGCAAGCTGCGCCCGGGCGAGCCGCCGACCCGGGAGGCCGCGCAGACGCTGCTCGACAACCTCTACTTCAACTCGAAGCGCTACGACCTGGCGAAGGTCGGCCGCTACAAGGCGAACAAGAAGCTGGGCCTCGAGCAGCCGCTGCGCGCCGGGGTGCTGACCGTCGACGACGTCGTCGCGACGATCAAGTACATCGTGAAGCTGCACGCGGGCGAGACGGCGATGGAGGGGCTCCGGGGCGCGGTCCGCGTCGAGGTCGACGACATCGACCACTTCGGCAACCGGCGGCTGCGCACGGTCGGCGAGCTGATCCAGAACCAGGTCCGCACCGGCCTGTCCCGGATGGAGCGGGTGGTCCGCGAGCGGATGACGACCCAGGACGTCGAGGCGATCACGCCGCAGACCCTGATCAACATCCGGCCGGTTGTCGCCTCCATCAAGGAGTTCTTCGGCACCAGCCAGCTCTCGCAGTTCATGGACCAGACCAACCCGCTGGCCGGGCTGACGCACAAGCGCCGGCTCTCCGCCCTGGGCCCCGGTGGCCTCTCGCGCGAGCGCGCCGGCTTCGAGGTTCGGGACGTCCACCCGTCGCACTACGGCCGGATGTGCCCGATCGAGACCCCCGAAGGTCCCAACATCGGTCTCATCGGCTCGCTGGCCACCTACGGGCGGGTCAACGCGTTCGGCTTCGTGGAGACCCCGTACCGCCGGGTCGTCAACGGCCGGGTGACCGACGAGATCGCCTACCTCACCGCTGACGAGGAGGACGAGCACGTCATCGCCCAGGCGAACGCGCCGCTGGCCGCCGACGGGCAGTTCGCCGAGGCCCGCGTGCTGGTGCGACGCAAGGGTGGCGAGGTCGAGTTCATCCCGGCCGGCGAGGTCGACTACATGGACGTCGCGCCCCGCCAGATGGTCTCCGTGGCCACGGCGATGATCCCCTTCCTGGAGCACGACGACGCCAACCGGGCGCTAATGGGCTCGAACATGCAGCGGCAAGCCGTGCCGCTGCTGCGCTCAGAGGCCCCGCTGGTGGGCACCGGCCAGGAGTACCGCGCCGCGGTCGACGCCGGTGACGTCATCGTCGCCAGCAAGCCGGGGGTCGTACAGGAGGTCTCGGCCGACGACGTCACCGTCGCCAACGACGACGCCACCTACACCACCTACCGGGTGGCGAAGTTCCGCCGGTCCAACCAGGGCACCTCGTTCAACCAGAAGGTGATCGTCGACGAGGGCCAGCGGGTCGAGGGCGGGCAGGTGCTCGCCGATGGGCCCTGCACCCAGAACGGCGAGATGGCCCTGGGCAAGAACCTGCTCGTGGCCTTCATGCCCTGGGAGGGACACAATTACGAGGACGCGATCATCCTGTCGCAGCGCCTCGTGCAGGACGACGTCCTGTCCTCGATCCACATCGAGGAGCACGAGGTCGACGCCCGCGACACCAAGCTGGGCGCGGAGGAGATCACCCGCGACATCCCCAACGTCTCGGAGGAGGTCCTCGCCGACCTCGACGAGCGGGGAATCATCCGGATCGGTGCCGATGTCGTCCCCGGCGACGTCCTGGTCGGCAAGGTCACGCCCAAGGGCGAGACCGAGCTGACCCCGGAGGAGCGGCTGCTGCGCGCGATCTTCGGCGAGAAGGCCCGCGAGGTCCGCGACACCAGCCTCAAGGTGCCGCACGGGGAGTCCGGCAAGGTCATCGGCGTGCGCGTCTTCGACCGGGACGAGGGCTTCGAGCTGCCGCCGGGAGTCAACCAGCTGGTCCGGGTCTACGTGGCCCAGAAGCGCAAGATCACCGACGGCGACAAGCTGGCGGGCCGGCACGGCAACAAGGGTGTGATCGCCAAGATCCTGCCCGTCGAGGACATGCCGTTCCTCGAAGACGGCACGCCGGTCGACGTGGTGCTCAACCCGCTGGGCGTGCCCGGGCGCATGAACGTCGGCCAGGTGCTCGAGACTCACCTGGGCTGGGTGGCCAAGACCGGGTGGCAGGCGGCCGACGGCGCGAGTTGGGCGTCGCGGCTGTCGGCTGACGCCCGGGCCGCGGAGCCGGGCACCAACGTCGCCACGCCGGTCTTCGACGGCGCCCGCGAGGAGGAGATCATCGGCCTGCTCGACTCCACCCTGCCCAACGTCGACGGCGTCCAGCTCATCGACGGCTCCGGCAAGGCGCGGTTGTTCGACGGGCGCAGTGGCGAGCCGTTCAAGGACCCGATCTCGGTCGGCTACATCTACATCCTGAAGTTGCTGCACCTCGTGGACGACAAGATCCACGCCCGCTCGACGGGTCCGTACTCGATGATTACGCAGCAGCCGCTGGGCGGAAAGGCCCAGTTCGGCGGCCAGCGTTTCGGCGAGATGGAGGTGTGGGCGCTTGAGGCCTACGGCGCGGCGTACGCGCTGCAGGAGCTGCTCACGATCAAGTCCGACGACGTCCTCGGCCGGGTGAAGGTCTACGAGGCGATCGTCAAGGGCGAGAACATTCCGGAACCCGGCATCCCCGAGTCGTTCAAGGTGCTCATCAAGGAGATGCAGTCGCTGTGCCTCAACGTCGAGGTGCTCTCCAGCGACGGTATGTCCATCGAGATGCGCGAGACCGACGAGGACGTGTTCCGTGCCGCCGAGGAGCTCGGCATCGACCTGTCGCGGCGGGAGCCGAGCAGCGTCGAAGAGGTCTGACGGTACGGCGGGAGCGCGCCACCCCTGCGCTCCCGCCCCCGCCGGCCGCCGTA